>CAMWYL010000138.1 GCA_947178465.1 uncultured Lachnospiraceae bacterium
GTCTCATTATAACCACCATGCCTCTCTTTATATATGATTGCTATGGGAAACGTCATAAATTTTTCCTTATGACGTTTCCGGCGCCGATTTTTGCTGCGTGCAAACGCAGAACTTACCTTACAAAAACGTGTACTGCCCTCGTGCATCAGCCCTTTGACTCTGATACCATGATATTCCTTTTCTATGCAAATTGGCAAGACATTTTTCGTATTTACCATGTATACATGGAATAATCCCCCTTAAACAGATTTTGGTTATTTGCCTTGTCCGTTTAAGGGGGATTATATCACCTATATATTTAGCTCGCAGCCCTTTAATATCATATAAACATATATTTTATTTACCCACATTGTGTAATATCAGACACATTGTTCCTTCTGAAGCAATTCCATGATTCTTTCCGCTCCTTTTTTTGTATCAGCAATAATTTCCTCCGGCGTCATTTTAATATGGCGCATGGAATTATATTCCCTAATTTTGCGTATGTCCTCAACATCAAATTTCTTGCTCACAATTGGTTCAGTCATCATCATGCTCATCATCTCCTTCTAATAATGCTGACGGTGGATATATCAACAAATCTTTATATCCTTCCATCGTTGTTATGTTTTTCACGCCCTTTACTGTTTTTACATTAACAATATGCTTAAAGTTCCAAGAAATTATTACATCACAACCTGCAAGGATTGCAGCTGCAATATGCTGGCAATCATCAAAACTCTTTTCACGCAGGACTCCAAAATCAATGAACTTTCCTGCCAACTCAACGATATCCTTATCCGTTTCAATTACATGATACTTTATCTGTTTCATATAATCCAAAAGCACTCTAAGCTTTTCCTCTGTGCATTGGTCTATCTCTCTTAAAACAATATCAGATATATAAACCTCGTACACTCCATGCCGAAACAGTTCCCATAGTGCAAGTGTGTCCTACATTCTCTCGAAAGCATCCTCTTGATACAGATAACTAATCACCGAAGTGTCCAAATACACTTTCAACTTTTTCATTAAATCGCTCCTCCTGATTATATTATATGCAATGGCTGATTATTGGACAAGCATATTCTATCTAAATTTACTGTCAAATCAAGGCTCTTTCAAAGAATGGTGTAGTAGTGGTGCAGTAAACGCCGTCTCGAGTTGTAAAACCATTGATTTAGCAAGCCTTTCCGAGATTCTTCAAGATACTGCCGCGGCAGACGAATAAAATTTTTATCATATTCATTCCCTCTCCATACCATCTTCTTCAAGCAATTTTATCATCTCATTTGGTGTAACAATAAAATCCCTGATCGGATAATGTTTCTGATTCCCCGTCACTAAATACGCATCATCATTCCTCTTTTCCATAGCCACCTCATAAAAAATCAAATCATCCATATCAACAAGGATTTCTCCCGTAGATTGCGGAAAAACTTCCACACCAAACTCCTTAACCGCCGTAAGTACCATCTGTATGGACTTCTCTTGAAAATGAAACTTCTCTCTATGCAGCACCTCATCATATTCAGCCAAAATCTCATTATGATATAGTGGCACAATTCTGCCATCAAAAATTGCCCGCAACACTTTTACTGTTGCAGCATCACGATTTTTTGATAGCAGAGCAGCTATAAATACATTGGTATCTATTACCGCATAATATGTCATGCTGTTACCTCTTTTTTATTTCTGCTCTTGCTGCCGCTATTTCTGCATTGATTTCTTCCAGTGTCATCTCCGGAAGATCACTTGCTTGCACCCGCAAATCTTCAAAAGCCCTCATTGCCTCAGCTCTTGTAACCGTATTTTCCGGAAGCCTTACATCAAACGGAACCCCCTTGACCATTCTACTTTTATTCATAAACATACGCAATGCCGTGGGTAAATCCATTCCAAGAGATTCGTAAATTTCTGTCACTTCCTGTTTTAATGCTTTATCTGCACGAAACTGAATCAATACCTGTTCTGCCATAATATACCTCCATTCTACTTCATATAGAAGTTGTTTTGCAGTTGTTTTCAATACTATTATATGCTTGATATTAAATTTTATCAAGATGTCAGGTGAATAGGCTCAGCACAAAGAAAGCAAGTAAATCACGCAAAAAGAATTGCCTGTTTTACTCATTTCATTTCAAGTCCCGGAAAGTACAATGTTACTATCAAACGCAAAGGAGAATTTCATATGTCTGCATTATTAGAAGCAAAAGAAGTAACAAAAATCTACGCCAAAGCACAACACCCAAGCCTTAATAAAGTATCATTCAGTGTGTCGAAAAGTGAATTTATTGCTATCATGGGTGCCTCGGGGTCTGGGAAGACTACATTACTTAATGTCCTTTCCACCATTGATACACCCACAAGCGGCAGTATCACAATAGACGGCATCAACATTAAAAACCTGACCGATTCAGGCGCGGCGGATTTCCGCAGGGATAAGCTGGGATTTATTTTTCAGGAATATCTCCTGCTTGACAGCCTTACTATTTTTGAAAATATTGCTGTTCCTCTCACTTTACAGAAGCTCCCACCGAAGAAAATAGAAAGCATGGTGCGGAGCCTGGCAGAATCATTTGGTATTGGCCGACAGCTTAATAAATACCCAAACGAGCTTTCAGGCGGGCAGAGACAGCGGGCATCAGCTTTAAGGGCCATTGTAAAACGGCCAAGTATTCTATTTGCTGATGAACCGACAGGGGCACTGGATTCCGGTTCTGCGACAGATTTACTAAACACCTTGAAGGAATCAAACGAAGCTCTAAGCACCACTATATTGATGGTTACGCATGATGCCTATGCTGCAAGTTTCGCTGACCGTATTTTAATCTTTAAAGACGGGCGCATTATCCGGGAGTTGTTCAAACAGAATGATGACAGGCGTACTTTCTATGAATCCATTACACAGGAAGTGGCAAAATCAGACGCAGAAAGATAGGAGGGGAAGATACATGCATAATTTATCTATGGCATTTAAGAATCTGAAAAATAATTTTTCGTTTTATGCCCTCTATCTGCTATCCGTTTCATTTGTGATCACAATCTTTTTTGCATTCACTTCATTCGCAATGAATACAGTCATGCTTGAAAAAATATCAAATAACGGACGGGTTGAAACGATGTGCAACACGATTTCCGTATTCCTCATGGCTTTTGTTATTTTCTATATGTCCTATTCAAACCGCTTCTTTTTGCGCCGCCGCACAAAGGAACTCGGTATTTACGCATTATTAGGAAACAGAAAATAAACGATAATCTCCCTGCTCATAACAGAGAAACTGCTCAACTGTTCCGGTGCTTTTATAGCCGGGATACTTTTTGGCGGCTTTTTTCATAAGGGGATTGTATTTGGCATTACAAAATTACTGAATCTGGCTGTCAATCATTCAGAAATACCTTTTTTCAACGCAAATGCCATTATGAAAACAGCCTGCTTTATTTTCGCTGTTGTCATAGTATTAGCCCTGTCCAATGGCAGATTCCTTTTCAAAACATCACTTATGGATTTAGTGAGATATGAAAAGAGTGCAGAAAAAAAGATGAAATTCCATGCCGTTTTGTCTGTCATCGGTTTTTTTGCCGTTATTTCAGGATACTACCTTGCACTCGATATATTAAGAGGTGCGAAATCTTTATGGTTTACAGTCGGTTTTTATCCGGTTGCCATGCTGACATTTGCACTCATCCTTTCAGGAACAGTGCTTTTTATCGCATCCTTTCTTCCCTTTGCAGTACAGGCAGGGAAGAAAAACAAGCGAAAATTTTACACGGAAACAAAGATCATCACTGCGCCCGGATTTATATACCGTATCCATTCAAACTCCGGAACGCTGATCATGCTTACATTATTGTCAGTCGCAACACTGTCAGCTTCAAGCGTTATGGCTTTGTCCCTGTATTATCCGATAGCTGCGGTATCCCGCATGGCACCATCGGAAATAGAATGCAGGATCGAAAAGGAAAGCGAAATAACCGCAATCAAACAGATTATAAATAAATATTCATCAGATGCGGATGTCACATTTCTGCAGACCGACATCTATAAGGTCACCTCAACTGCCACACAGCTCCCTATGGAATACAGTATTGGAACTTCCAAGGGGGATGCGGATAATGAAAAAATCCTGCGGGATGCAGGATTTGAATGTATCCCATATTCAAACTATATCGCCCTTCTGGAAGCACAGGAACGGCAGAAAGTTCCGGAACAGTCTGCCGCATTAAATGATAATGAGTGTATTTTGGTTAAATACCAGCCGGCTTCTGACAATGACGAAGCAGGTAATATTTATCCTCTCCTCATAGGCAATGAAGAAATACCGGTTACAGTAACCGCTGTTACATTGGATAATCCCATTTCATTTGCAAACAGTGTCGGCACTCTGATCATAAGTGACAATTTATATGATACGATAGCAGAACAGGCAGTTCCGGCAGCGAAAATCCTCAGCATAAATGGAAAGTCCATTGAGGATAATGAGGCTCTGTTTCAGGCTCTGTCAGAATATCTGTCGAAAAGTCCTTACCTGCAGGGAAACTCGCACAGGATACACGAAATATTTTCCCTGAGCAGTTCCACATTCCTGTTGCTGGGTTTTCTCGTGGTATTGTTCTTTATAGCAACGGGAAGCATCCTTTACTTTAATAATGTTTCGGCCATAACCGACTCAAAATCTGATTACAATATCCTCCGGAAAATGGGATACACGGATAAGAAAATCAAAAAGATCATCAAAAAGCAGACAGCAGCTTTTTACAGCATCCCCTTTTTATTCGGGCTGGCAGACTGCATTTTTGCCACACTGGTATACAAGTCTGCTCTAATGCAGAACATTCTGAAAAACAGCTTTGTGCTATATGCACCCACGATGGCAGCCATTATGCTGACATTCATTATTTATCTGGTCTATTACCATATGACCGTCCATACCTGTTGTAAAGCGGTCCTAAGGAAGCACTGATTATATCAGCACTTCCTAAAAGCCTCCGGCGGTTTCACACGCCTTTATGACAAATTAGAAATCATACAAAAATTCCTGTTTGTATACCTGCAAACAGATAGTATAATGAAACGTGAACAAAGGAGACAGAATATGAAGCATATAATATTAAATCTTCTGCTTTTAACAAATTCCATTTTCCTTATCTTGTATATGGGACTGACTATAAATAAGAATATAACATTTAACGCCACAGGAACCGTATCCCTGTTCCTGTCCTCCTTGATGCTCATAGACATCACTTATATAAGTTCCTGCAATGTCAAAGGAAACAAGGTCATCTCCCTGTTTTGCGGCCTGCTGGCACTCCATAGCTGGTATATACTCCTGTCTGCGCGGGGCGATGCCCTGACGAGTATGGTCTTCTCTGCTTTAAGCCCGGTCATATGGTATGTCTCCATAAATTTCATACTCATGTTTTTGTTTCAGGGCGGCGGATATCAATTCAAAAAAGCAGTAAGCATCTGCCTGACCGGAACCTGCATCTGCTCCCTTATCGGCCTGTTGGTATCAAATGAGATATTTGCCCTATTCTACGGCATACAGTTCCTGACAGGCTGGCTTTGTTTCATTTTCATTGTTGTCTTCCATAGAAAAAGGACAGCCTTTGTTATTAAGGCGGAATGGAAACGTATCCTTTTCTCCTTTGTAACGGTAATCATTTTATTCCTTGCCTATTACTTTTCTACAATGGGAGTCCGTGGGCATCTTTCTAATTTTGGGATATATCTTCCTGTCCTGCTGTTCTCTATGAGCACACACAGCATTATCCTAAAAGAGCATAGCAGTGTCCCACTGTCAACCGTATTCAGCAGGTGCCAGTCAGCCTTGATCCTGTTTTCCGGGGCAGCTATCTGCGGTCTGTCCGCGCTGGCTTCAGGCATTGGTCTTCCGCTGTTTTTCCTTATGCTGGATGCCATGTTTGTCTTTGTATATGCCTGCAACATTGCATTGGATTTTAATTTAAAACACGGGAAAAGCACGATGGTCAGGGAAAGCAAATACCACGCTGCACTAGCGCAGCTACAGCAGGAAGAACAGCTAAACCTCGAATTTGCAAATTTCCTCCATGATGACATTCTCCAGGACCTGCTTTCCATAAAGAACATGATGAAAAAGGCAGGACATCCAGATATCCGGAAAATCATCACGGAAACCCTTGATAACATGAACATCTATATCCGTGAGCGGATGCAGGATCACCGCCCTGCAATGCTCCCAAAGCTCACTGTGAAAGAGAATTACCAAAACCTGCTTGAATATATATCACAGTCTTTTCCGCAACGTAATATCCGTATTACTTTTGAGTGCCCGGACTCCCTGTTTTTAGCTGCTCCTTATGATATCTTCGTATACCGCCTCTTAAAAGAGCTTGTCACAAATATTTACAAGCACTCAACAGGAGAAAAAGCCGGAATAACCCTTACACAGGACAACGGGATCATAGTGCTGTGCATAAGGGACAATGGAACTGCTGATGCGGACACCCTCTCATCCGCCGATCTGTCAAAGCACAGCGGGCTTGCGCTGATCACTGAGCGTGTCAATAACATGGAGGGTTCTGTAAAGATAACCAATAACTTCCCACACGGGGTCTGCATACAGATCACCTTGCCAATGAAAGGAGATGTTTCTTATCAATATTTTATTAGTCGATGACCATGCCTTATTTTCAAAAAGTCTGGAGATTGCCTTATCGGATTATCCGGAGATCACATCATTTGAAAGCATCAGTGATATTTCCCGATTGGACAGCTTCATTGATACCAACAGGCCGGACATCCTGCTTATGGATATAAACTTAAAAAACATAGCATCCGAAGATGGGTTGGAATTGGCAAAACAACTGTTATGCCGATATCCGGAGCAAAAAATAGTGATCCTGTCCGGATATGACCTGCCGGTATACCGCCGCGAAGCAGAAAAAATCGGGGCAAAGGGATTTATCAACAAAAATACAGAGCCTGAAAAACTGGTATCCTTCCTTTCCCAAATATCACAGGGGGCAGTTATTTTTAACAGGGAAATTCCGTTTTTAGAAGAATTGACTGAATGCGAAAAACAAATACTGCGGCTTATAGCTGATGGTATGAAACGAAAGGAGATTGCAGCTACACTCTATATCAGCGAGCGTACCCTATCAAATCATTTACAGCATATATTTGAAAAACTTGATGTTACCTCATCTGTTGAAGCTGTAACAAAAGCTATTCAAATGGGGTATATCCCTCCCATTTGTTAAAAAAGAAAGAGCGATAGGCTCTTTTTTCGTTTCCTCACTCGTAGTAAAACCGTAGTGCCCCACTGTCACCAATGCCGCACTTTGCCCCGTTCTGCCCCACAAGTACCGCCAACTCATGGCTATCCGCCGTGCTGCCGCGGCTGACAAATAATATTTTGTCATATCTTTTATATCCCTTTATAAGCCTTATACTGCAAACTTAGTCATTGGAAGTCTTGAATTACAAAGCAGCTTATTTAATTCCCATCCATGATGAAATAACCATGCGCTGAACCTCACTTGTTCCCTCGTAAATTTCCGTGATCTTTGCATCCCGCATCAGGCGTTCAAACGGGAAGTTCCTTGAATAACCATCATATCCTGCAAGCTGCGCACAACGTCGTGTTACATTCGTCGCCGCCTCTGCTGCATATAATTTTCCCATAGCGGCAAGATGTGAGAACGGTTCATGATCCTGCTTTGCCTGCGCAGCGCGGTATACCAACAAACGAGCCGCATCAACTCTTGCCTGCATATCCGCAAGTTCAAATTGCGTGAACTGATATTGCGAAATTCTTTGTCCTCCCTGCATATGCTCTGTAACATATTTTTTGCAGTGGTCAATTGCTCCCTGCGCAATCCCCAGTGCCTGTGCCGCAACGCCGATACGTCCACCGTCCAAGGTCATTAACGCCATTTTAAATCCTTTACCTAATTCTCCCAACAGATTTTCTTTTGGAATTTTACAATCTTGGAAAACCAATTCGTATGTTGCAGAACCGCGAATGCCCATTTTCTTTTCCTTCTGTCCAACTGTGCATCCGGGTGTGCCTTTCTCGACAATAACGCCGGAACTGC
>CAMWYL010000139.1 GCA_947178465.1 uncultured Lachnospiraceae bacterium
TGAATATCGGCAAGGTGCAGAAATGTTTTGATGACATTATTGCATTTTTGCAAAACGACGTGGCAACACAATTTGTTTCTTTTGTTAAGGCAACGAAAGACTCCTATGAGTCAATATCAAAAATTCAGCAAATTATTCAGGATATTGATAATTCTTCCGGTGTTTTTTCGGATGTGATTACGGATATCAAAAATTGTATTGATCAGGTTCAATGTGTACCGGAGGATAGAATGATTGGCAGCGGCGAGATTTTAAAGCATGTGGAGCAGACAGAACTGACTACACAGGAGCTGGCAGATATTGTTGAGCAGAACAAGCAAAATGCCGTGGCAATCCGTGAAATTGTGGAAAGATTTTCTGAATATGCGTGAACGTATGGGGAATAGTGTGAGAAGTACTTCTAAATTGCCTTCGGTAATTTTCACTCGCAGCAAAGGCTGCTTCGTGAAGAAGTACTAAGTCTCACACAGGAAAAACGCAAAAGACAGCGTTTTTCATTTCTGTTTCAGCCATCGAAGGCGGCATGGGGATTAAAATGAATAATAATGAATTGTACCGGCTTTTGGATATACCGAAAGATGTAATATATCACCTGAACGCATATGAAAAAAGCAGAACAGGTACATTCAATATAGCCATCAACGATTTGATGACGGATTATGCTCTTGTACAAAACTTAGATAAATTAATCCTGAGTGATGTTGGAGAAGACACAGATGGTATCAAAACTTTGTGGGAAGAGTTAAATATTGCAAGGCAGTCTTTTGAGGAATACCGGCGGAAAGGAATTTCCCTGGATATTTTTACTGATACAATGAAATTCTGTACCCGGTTTCTGTTGGACTACCATAAAACATATTCATGCTACCGCTTTGTATGGGGGTGGTGGTTTCCGCGCCAATTGTCTTTGCGGGAATTCAGAATTGGTGCTTTAGAGTATGAATTCAGTGAGGAAAATTGTATTCAGATTCACATACCGTCAGATGCGGACCTTACACAGCAGGCTGTTTTAGAATCGATTTTTCAATTTAAACGTTTTTGCAAACAATATTATCCGGAATGGGACAGACAGAAAATGTATTGTCAGTCGTGGTTATTGTCTCCTGCCCTAAAGAACATATTAAGTGACAATTCTAATATTTTGTCATTTCAGAAACTGTTTGATGTATTGGAAACGGATGAGGAGAGCATGGCTGTACTGGACTGGGTATTCCCGAGATTTGATGAAATTTCAGACAAACTCCCGGAAAATACAAGTCTGCAAAGAAATATGAAAAGATATCTGCCGGAGGGAAAGAAAATCGGCTGGACAAAAGGAATATTGACATATAACGAAAACAACAATTAAAAAACAGAGATTCATAGGGCGACATTAAATCAATACCCTGCCTAAAATAATGATAATCAGTTACAAGGTCTTTCAGTGTAATGCTTTCTAAACTATCACACAAATCATTTTGAATATTTTGGTAAGAAGAATTTAATACATTATGAATGTTTTGCCCTACCGGACAGAGTGGCGATGGTAACGAATGAACATCAAACAATTTTGAAATGAAGTCCGGTTCGATCGCTTTACATATACGGTATATGGTTATTTCGTCCAATGGACAGTTGAGGGTTGCGCCACCGGTTCCAAATTTGACAGATATTACACCGTCTTTTTTCAATGAACACAAAATATTTCGGATTGTAACAGAATTGCTTCTGGTAGATAACGATAAAAGTTCACTTGTCACTTTTTTCTTTTCTCCGTATTCAAAAATAAGGCAATGAATAGTACTGATACAGAAATTTATGATATTAAAAATCGCCTATTTTACCAAGACGATTTTCAAAAGAATGATATTGCCCTGAATGAATGATTGGCTCAAACTTGGTCAATTAATATCAAAGATATCTCCGATTTCTATATTTTCATCTATCTGAATATTTTTTATTATATAAAAAGGTGTCGGAAGCATCTGTCTTTACAGCAGATACGGAACAGAAGTACGGACAGCTTGACAGTATACATTTATCAAAGGTGCAGAAACTAAGCCGATTAAAGGAACTGTTAAAATGTATGCCCTCTATGCACCGATACAAGCCACATATAAGGAGAGTCAGTCACCCAAAGGATTTGCGGAAATCAAATATGATAAGGAGCATAAGGACAGCCTTGCAAAATATCCCGAACTAAGGGATTGTATGCAGAACCGTTTACAGAATGGAGAAAAGATAATGCCAAAACAGTGGAGAGCAGAGATACAGTCTTTGCAATTGGAGTATGACAGTATCGGTAAAGAGAAGTCAAAGACCGCCACAGAGTTAGCTTATGCTGAAATCAATCAGCCATAACAAAAAGAACCTTGATAGCAAGCTTCAGAACGAGGGACGACAGCATAACAGACAACAGAGAAAGGCGAAGCGGAGGGAGGAAGAAATTTAATGGAAATGTGATAGGAATATAAGTGTGATTGTGGTATATTGTTAGAAATACAAATAGAAATTTGAAACGGTGTTAGCGAATATGAAAAGATATATTGCATTTCTGCGTGGTATCAATATAAGCGGTAAAAATAAAGTACCAATGGCAGAATTAAAGAAAGAGTTTGAAATACTTAAGTTTGCAGATGTTAAGACATATCTGAACAGTGGCAATGTGGCTTTTTCGAGCGATAGAGATGATACAGAGAAGTTCACAAAACAGATTGAGATAATGATAAAAAAGCAGTTTACTTTAGATATTCCTGTTTTTGTCATATCAAGAGAAGAACTTAATGATATCCTGCACAATGCACCCGACTGGTGGGGAAACGAGAATAAGGAAATCTATGACAATCTAATCTTTATTATGCCACCTGCTACATTCGCAGAGGCATATAATGAGATTGGAGAGCCTAAAAAGGAATTGGAAAGGATAAAAAATTATAAAGAAGTAATATTTTGGTCTTTTAGCAGGAAAGATTATCAAAAAACAAATTGGTGGTCTAAGACAGCAAGCGCAGATATTAGTAGCAAATTAACAATAAGAACAGCGAATACTGTTAGAAAGATAGTTGGAATGTAATTTTTAAACTTTATACCGTCAAAATACATTTCTGCAAGGACACCGATAAGACATTTAAGGACAGAGTTCAAAAGCTGATTATCAATGAGTTTCCTCCCCCTCACACCTTAAAATCCTTCCTCGGATGTTTTGTCACAAGAATATCCTGCTGCTTCGACAGTGCAACATGCGTATAAATCTCCGTAATGTTAATCGAACTATGTCCAAGCATTTCCTGAATATAGCGGATATCGACATCCGCCTCCAGAAGGCTTGTGGCGAAGGTATGGCGGAACATATGCGGTGTGATGTGCTGCTCGATAGCGGCGAGAGCAGTATATTTGTTAATCATCCGACGGACAGCCTGATCGGATAACGGTCTGCCGGATTGATTTGCGAAGAAATGACCACAGCTTGCTATTTCATCCTTAAAGGTGTTCTTATAGTCTTCCAAAACACGGATCACAGCCTCCTGACCGATTTGGATATGTCGTTCTTTTGCACCCTTGCCGTAGATTAAAATGCTTCTGTCATACAGGTTTACATCGTTGGCTTTCAGGGAGCATAATTCGGAAATGCGCATTCCGGTGGCAAAGAGCAGTTCAATGACTGCGATATCGCGAAGCGAATTTTTCTTTTGATATTCGGTTCTTGCGTCTGCGTGCTGTTTGTAAATGGTGGATAGAAAGGTTTCGACAGTGTGAAGGGGAATTGTTTTCGGTAGAATAACCGGTTCGCGGAATTTCACCTGTAGTTTACTGAAAGGGTTTCGGTCAATGAGTTCTCTGTATTCGAAGTAACGGAAGAGTGCTTTTAGGGAAGCGATTTTTCTTTTGACTGTTTTCGGTTTATATTTTCGGTGGAGCGCTGCAATGAAATCCTCCAATAGGGCAGGTGTGATTTCTGAAATATCAATAGGCGAAAGCTTCGTTGCGAATTGCGTCAGGTCGATTCGGTATGCCTTTAGTGTTTTTTCGTCTAATCTTTTCTGATATCGGCAGTAATCCAAATAAGTAGTAATCTGAGTTTGTAAGTTGTTCATATTTTCCCTCTTTTCTGCGTGCATTTTATTCCCGTGAGTAATGAGCCAAGTGCTATGCTTGCACTAGTATAACTCACCTCAATTATCCCTATGTTTTACTTGGCTGAATTTCCATCTGCTGCGTTGTCGTCGGTCAACGATGCCACCGCATCGCCTCCCTCCTTCGCCTTGCAGCGTATCAAGTTTGATGCTTCGTCAGCTTGCTGCGGAGATATTGACTGCACATGTAAATAAATTTATAGATGTTTTCACGGTCGTTTTGGTATTAGTTTATCAAAAATTGTGTTAAGGAGGAATTGTGAAAAATGCATGAACAGATTGATGATTGCGCAATTAGTGTGTATAATAAGTTTGTAAGGAGAAGTACGAATGAAGCAGCGTGATTTGATAAAGCAACTTGAAGCGGCGGGATTTGTATTCGAACGGCATGGTGGAAATCACGACATATATTGCCGTGGCAATGACATAGAAAAAATACCGCGACATAAAGAAATCAATGAAAGCTTGGCAAGAATGATCCTTAGGAAATGGAAATTGTTATAGGGGGTGAGAACATGAAACAGGTTTATCCGACTTTTATTGTAGAGACGGAGGATGCTTCCGGGCATCTGTTCCTCGCATATGTTCCTGATATGGAAATCTATACGGAAGGAGACAGCCTTGCGGATGCGATTGAGATGGCGAGAGATGCCATTGGACTAACGGGGATTACCATGGAGGATAAAAAGGTAGAGCTTCCAAAGCCTTCAATGCAGGAGGAGGCGATTGAGAAGGTACGGAGGAATACTGAGGATGTTGATTTTTCGAAGGGAATTCTGACATATGTTGATGTTGATTTTTCCGAATATCGGAAGAAGGTTGATACAAAAACGGTCAGAAGGAATGTGGCATTGCCAAGCTGGCTCAATTATGAGGCAGAGCATGCGGGAATCAATGTGTCAAGAGTGCTGCAGGAGGCATTGATGAATGTGCTGAATATACAGAGAACGCCCTAGCGTTCCGGCACATTCCTGTTTTGCAAGATGAACATGTCACCACACTGATTCTCAAAATTTTATGAAAAATTCCCTCCTGCATTCACAAAAACTTGACTTTCAGCGGATAGATGGTATATTTATGTAAGGGTAATTGACGGCGGAGTTGGTTACTCTTTCTTTAAATTGGTTCATAAGCGGGTCGAAATGTTGATATACGAATATCAAAGAGGAATGAAATGACGGACGTTAAGAAAATAAAAAAGCGCGTTTTTGAAATCATACAAATAGGAAACAAAAGTGACGCAATCAGCTCGTTTTTTGACTATTTTATAGTGACCATGATCGTATTGAACATCATCGAAGTGGTTTTTGTCACGTTCGACGCTTCCATTAAGTATCAAGCGGCTTTAAGGCTGATTGAGGCGGTCACGTCGACTGTTTTCTGTGTGGAGTATCTGTTGCGGTTATGGACGGCGGATTTGATTTACCCTAAGTTGGGTGTTGTGAAGTCCCGGCTGCGGTTTGTTGTGTCCTTTTACGGCATTGTTGATTTGCTCACGTTTCTGCCGTTCTTTTTTCCGGTGGTGTTTGCGTCCGGCATCGTGGTGTTTCGGATGCTGCGGGTTTTCAGGGTATTTCGCCTGTTCAAAATCAATGCGCAGTATGATGCGTTCAATGTGGTGCTGGATGTTCTCAAGGAGAAAAAGGAGCAGCTTTTTTCCTCAATCTGCCTGATTTTGATTATGATGCTTGCGTCCTCGCTATGCATGTACAGTCTGGAGCATGACGCACAGCCGGAGGTGTTTGAGAATGCCTTTTCGGGAATCTGGTGGTCGGTTTCTACGCTGCTGACTGTGGGATATGGGGATATATACCCGATTACGTCGGCCGGAAAGGGTATGGCAATCGTTATTGCCTTTTTAGGCGTCGGGCTGGTGGCAATTCCGACCGGTATTATTTCCGCCGGATTCGTAGAGCACTACACACGGATGAAATCCCTGTCGGAGATTTCTACGGGAAATGAGATCCGGTTCATTATGCTGACCATAGAGCCTTCGCATCCGTGGGTAAACTGCAAAATCAGGGATATCAGCCTGCCGCCGGAGCTGATTGTCGTAGTGATTATCAGAAATGAGGAGCAGATCGTGATTCCGAACGGCAATACGGTTATCCAGACGGACGACAGGGTAGTCCTGGGTGCGCTGGAGTATGACTGCGATATTGATATTCAACTCAAGGAGACGCTGATTAAGAAGGAACATTTCTGGGCAGGCAGACGGATTAAGGACTTGGATATCGGTGAAAATACGGTGATTGTGTCTGTTTATCGGGAGGGCAGAGCCATCATCCCCAAGGGAAATACCATGATAAAGGCGGGCGATATTGTGACAGTCTGCGAGAAAAGAGTAGGGCATTAGTGCCCCGGCACTAGTGCCTTGGTATTAGTGTCCCAAGCTTTAGCCGGAGAAAAGGGAATTAGGAGGTGAGGCTGATGAGTGACAGAGTATGGCAGATTTTAGTCGATTCGTTTACGAAAATATTGATACCGGGTATTACAGTGACCATACCGCTGACGGTAATTTCGTTTTCGCTCGCGTTAATAATCGCGGTAATCGTGGCATTGATTCAGTTTGCCAATGTCAGGGTCTTAAAACAGATTTCACGGTTTTATATTTGGGTAATTCGCGGAACACCGCTGCTGGTGCAGCTCTATGTGATTTTCTTTGGTTTGCCTAAGCTGGGGATTATCTTGAATCCGTTTCCGTGTGCCGTTCTGGTTTTTGCGATTAATGAAGGGGCGTACTGTGCGGAGACAATGCGTGCCGCGTTGGAATCGGTGCCGAGAGGGCAGATGGAGGCGGGCTATTGTGTCGGTATGAGCTATCTGCAGATTATGCGCAGGATTGTACTGCCGCAGGCGTTTCGGACGGCGTTTCCGCCGCTGTCTAATTCTTTGATTGGAATGGTGAAGGATACCTCGCTTGCAGCGAATATTACGGTAACGGAAATGTTTATGGCAACACAGCGAATTGTTGCGAGAACCTATGAGCCGCTTGCACTGTATTTGGAGGTTGCGCTGATTTATCTGATATTTTCAACGATTTTGACGAGGCTGCAGCGTATGGGAGAACGGTATTTAAATTCCCGCAGCGGGCAGACACTTCAATAGCGATGGAACGGAGGTACATATGCTTGAAATAAAAGAAATCAGAAAGTCCTTTCAGGGTATGGAGGTACTTAAGAGTGTGTCGCTGTCCGTCAATCAGGGAGATGTGGTGGCAATCTTAGGTCCCAGTGGTTCCGGCAAGACCACACTGCTTCGGTGCATGAATTTTCTTGAAAAGGCGGACAGCGGAACGATGATTTTTGACGGAGCCTCCTATGCGCTCGGGCAGATGAAAAAGAAGGATATTGCGCAGATACGCAGGAAAACGGCGTTTGTTTTTCAGAATTATAATCTGTTTTTGAATAAAACGGCATTGCAGAATGTCACGGAAGGGCTGATTATCGCGCGCGGGATGCCGAAAGGTCAGGCAGCAGAGGTTGGCAGGCAGGCGCTTGACAAGGTAGGCTTGTCAGACCGCTATGATTACTATCCGAGCCAGCTTTCGGGCGGGCAGCAGCAGCGGGTTGCGATAGCGCGGGCGTTGGCGACGAACCCGGAGATTATTTATTTTGATGAGCCGACCTCGGCATTGGATCCGGAATTGACGGGAGAAGTCCTGGCAGTAATGCGGCAGTTGGCAGAGGAAGGAATGACAATGCTGGTGGTTACGCATGAGATGGGCTTTGCCCGAAATGTTTCCTCCAAAGTCATTTTTATGGAGGGGGGAATTGTTGTGGAGAGTGGGGCATCCCATGAATTTTTTGAGAATCCGCAGCAGGAGAGAACGAAGCTGTTTTTGCAGCAGTTCTAAGGAAGTGCTATAATCAGCGTTTCCCTAAAATATTTTCTTTTTGGGAAGCGTATATATACAAAAG
>CAMWYL010000140.1 GCA_947178465.1 uncultured Lachnospiraceae bacterium
ATATGGTAAGATAGGAGAATGGAAATATGGCATTAAGATTTAGAGAGGCAGATAAAGGTACTTGGAAGCCTTTGACGGAAGACTGGGAGTTTGGCGGCTTCAAGGCAGAATTGGATAGCGGAAATCCGGTTTCTGTTCTGATTAAAAGTGATTGGCTTAAGCATTGGAGTCAGATTGCTTCCGGTACGGAGGTTACGATTGCGGACAATACATATCCGTCCGAGGAGCCTCGGGCGGAGAAGTGTGTGCGCGCCGTGTTTGAGGGCTTCGACGAATCGAGGAGAAAACATGTGAAGTTAATTAAAAAGGGCTGAGCGGCACGGGAAAATGTATGCAGACGGATATGCGCAGCTACGGCTGCGCATATATCCTCAGATTGATCAACTCCTCTGCGGCAGTGTCCTTTTCCAGCCATGCATAGCGGAAGAGTGCATAGCCGTCACAGCCAAGCTGCTTGGAGAGTACATACTGATAGGCCAGATTGGCGTTGGTTGCGGTCCAGCCTACATCCTTGTCGGACGGAGTACCTGCCATGTAGAGCGCAAGACCGGTGTAGACGGGGATATCCAGCCTGTTGAGCGCAAGCCACGCGCTGCATCGCTCCGTAAAGAGCTGTCTTGCGCCGCTGCCGGTCAGGTACATGTCGCTCCAATAGAGTTGCGGCATAATATAGTCAATATATCCCGGAACGGAAAGCCATGTGTCAATATCCGCGCCCTGTGCACGGGCATTATCAAGGTTACCTGCCGGACTGATTCCAAATACGCAGGCGGGATTTACCGATTTTATTGTCTGGTATACCTGTAGGATCAGCGTATTGACATAGGCTTTCTTGGACGGGAGATTCAGCGCGTCGTTCATTCCCGGAACGTAAAAATAATCGTCGAAATGAATACCATCCACCTCGTACCGGCTTATAATTTCCAAGACACCGCAGGTAATGATTGTTCTGGCTTCCTGACTTGCAGGGTCAAGTGCAAGGCACTGCTGCCCGCTCCGGGTCCGATATTCGATTAAATAGGGCGCAAACAGTGCATAATGGGGCGTCGCCTTAAAGCTGTCCGTTGTCGCAGTGTTATGGGAAATCCGGTACGGATTGATCCACGCCTCGAACTGAAGTCCCTTGTCGTGTGCGAGTGTGACCATGATTTGCAGCGGGTCATATGCGGGGGCACTTCTGTCAGAGGTAAGATATACGGACCACGGATAATAGGCTGAGGGGTATATCGCGTCTCCCATCGCCCGTACCTGTACGATAACCGTGTTCATACCGTTTTCCAGAATTTTGTCATACATGGCAGAGACACGCTCGTAAAAAGCAGCCTCGTCCTTGTTCCGCAGAAATTCCTCGATATCCAGATATGAAATCCAGCATGCCCGCTTTTCCCGGACTTCAGCGGCATTTACCGTGGCGAATGCCATGTGCATGTCGGAAGCGAATGTAATCAGCAGCAAAAGCAGCAGTCCCGTGCTCAGAATGTGTTTTATCGTTGTTTTTGTCAAAAGTTTTTTCATATAAATCCTCATTTCCGTATACTATTCCATTGTGTTTCCCGTTTCAGGCTATTTTCTGCCGCCTTGTCCATAGTTGACATATTGTGTCTGATATCCGTGGTTCTGCGCCGGCCGTAAGTCATTCGGGTACTGTGTATCCGCATAGATATCGGTCTGCAGCTGTTTCACCATGGAAAATACTTCTCTGTAATCGGCAATGTCGCAGATTGACAGGCCGTGTGAGGAATGCGAGTCTCGCGAGTTATATCCGTCGTGGTTGCAGACGGATACCACATCTCCCACGCCCAGCCACTGGTCAAAAATCCCTCTGTGAATGTTGATATGGGAGAGGTCTGTGAACGGTTTCATCTCATATGTATAGGAGAATGTTCCGCCTGAGACATAAATGCCTTTGTCGGTAATGATATATTCCGTATTCTTGTATTTCCGAACGGATAAAAAGACTCCGCCCAGGTATATCCATACAGGCATCAGGTGCAGCAGGAAAAACGGCACTACGAAAAAAGACACGTCGTTGAGGATACCGCCAAAGCCCAGCCCCAAAAGGACGCCGCAATCAATTAAAGCCCAAATAAGCGCAAAGGGGAGCAGCGGATTAAAAATACTCTCCAGTAAAAAGCATTTCTTATTCGGTTTTCCTCTCCATAATATTGTTTCATTCTGTCCTACCATCAGTTCCAAATCCGAACACTGCATTGATAAGTCCCTCCTCATAAAATCGTAAAAACTGTTTTTATTTTACATTAACTATATCAAAAAATCCGGTTAAAGTATACACCGAAAGCATTAATGTTTCAGCCGTGGCTTGAAAAAGTCGTCAAATCCGGTATGATAAAGCGGTGCAGGCAATCGGAAAATACAGGCAGCACATGATTTATGGAAGAGGAGGAGGCGTATTCAATGGAGCATGCAGGGCAACTTGTGCGAAAGCATATGCGTTTTACCGGACGCGTACAGGGTGTCGGGTTTCGCTATCGGGCGAGCTACGCCGCGCGCGGTCTGGGGCTTACCGGCTGGGTGAGAAACGAGAGTGACGGCTCTGTGGAGATGGAGGTGCAGGGGACGACGGAGCAGATCAACCAAATGCTGGTTCTGATTAACCGGAGCGAATACATTGTGACAGACAGAATTGAAGCAACGGAAATCCCGCTCGAGGAGCATGAGACGGGATTCCGGGTGTAGAAAAGGCATTTTATCAACATTTTTT
Source organism: uncultured Lachnospiraceae bacterium (assembly GCA_947178465.1). GTDB lineage: Bacteria > Bacillota > Clostridia > Lachnospirales > Lachnospiraceae > COE1. The sequence continues at coordinate 2,723 of CAMWYL010000140.1, forward strand.
GACAAAAAAAGTCATGCATGATATACTTACTCCAAATGCACTTGGAGACGACCGAAATGGTATTGTATACTGCATGGAAAACATCATCAGGCATGAAAGGAAGGAGTCATCATGGCAGTCATTGTTTATGGAACGCATGTTTTTACAAAGATGGCAGGTTATTTTGGACGGAAAGAGGAGTGTCCCGTCTGCAACCGAACATACAAAAAAGGATTTGTAAAGATTTCGAGGTGGGTGCATGTAGAGTACATACCGCTTTTCCCGGTTAAGACAACCTATTTCAAAATGTGTCCGGTATGCGGAAGCGGCGTGGAGTTAAAGAAGAAGGAAGCAAAATCGGAGATGTCAAATAATAATGATGAAAGTCGTCAGGAATTTGAAGCTTTCGCAAAGCATGTTTTGGCGAATAAGCCCTCAGGATTTATGTCCACGGATAACAGCTATGAATTCTGGGTCAGGGATTTGGTTTCCGGAGAAGAGATTCTTGTGGAAACCGGACTCACCAAGGATCAGATTAAGCGCATGAAAAAGGGCAGAGGATACAAAAAAGTGCCCGTTATAAAGGTATAATCCGGAAACGGAACAAGCCGGCAGCGTGCAATCTTTTGCCCGTCTGCCGGCGAATCAATGCTCTGACCGGCTTTGTAATCTTACGCCCCGCAGGATTTATAATTCCGAACCCCGATGCGCCATACCACATAGCATAATGCGAGAAATACGACAATCCCCATCGGATAAAGAGCGAATCTCCACTGCGTTGTCCGTCCCAGCAGATACTGTAACGGATAATATTGAATAAGCGTATAAGGAATGATATACGTACAAAAACGCATAATTCCCTTTCCGTAAATATCAATCGGATACTTCCCATGCGATTTGGCTCCATAGGTCAGGACATTGATAATGGACGTATCCTCAATGGAGAAAAAGCAAAAGCTTGCGCCAAGCAGAAATAATCCGATAAACAGCAGCGTACCTCCCGCAATCATAAGCACCAACGTAAAAACTGCCCCGGCGTCCCACGCCACATTGCCGGTTCGCATGCCGATAACCAGGGTAACCGCCGCGGTAATCATGGGTCCGGTTCTACCTATTTCAAACCGGGTCCCGATAATCTGCAATATCGGACTGCAGGGCCTCAACAATATTCTGTCAAATTCCCCCCGCTTCACCATAGAGGAGAATACCTTAAAGCCATTCCCGAATAACTCCGCCAAGGTAAAGGATATTTGTATTATGGAGAAGCAAAGCAGCACATCCCCATAGGAATACCCCCTGATTTCCACAAAACCGGAAAACAAGAACTTAATCGCGATAAACTCGTTAAAAGAAAGTATCACTCTGCCGATAAGCATCAGCAGGAAGGACAACTTATACTGCATTACACTTTTGACGCATACAGACGCATACCGCGTATACAAAGCAATGCTTTTTCTGATATTCATTATAATTCTCCATTCTGCTGTTTTGCAGCAACACAAATTCGGATGAAAAATACCACCTTTGGCGGCACAAATCATCAATGAGAAGAATGCCCGTACTTTGGGCATTCTTCCGCATGAGACATAGAACTTCTTCGCGAAATGCCTTCCGGCATGAGCGTTAGAAGTTCTTCTCATGCTACCCCCCTTGTACGATAATCCTCTTCTCCGCTTGCTTCCAGGCAAGCATTCCTGCCAGCGTAAGCACAAGAAACCAAAAAATCTGTTTCAAAATGGCGGGAGGAATATCCGCCCCGGCCAAGTCCCCGCAATAGATTCGAAACGGGACATTCTGCATGTACGCAAACGGCAATAATTCGGCGATTTTCCGATAGCCTTGCGGGAAAAAGGGAAGCGGAATAATGTTTCCCGACAAAAAATCAATCGCCCCGGTCAAAACCATCCGCCAACCCTGCGGAGATAATGTAAAAAAGCAGAGGATATATACCAGCATGCAAAAGGCCACCGTTACCCCCAAAGCGAATACTGCCGTAAGAAGAAATAGCGCAAAAGCTTCCATGCTGACGGGGAGTCCCGGTTTATACGGATACGGCATCAGAAAGGCACATAACAGAACCGGGATGCAGCGCAGCAGCGCCTCCGAAACCCTTCCCCCGACAGTTCTTGAAAACCACATGGAATAAACCGAAAGCGGACGGCACATTTCGTAGGAAATATCCCCATTCAGAATCATTCCGAAAATATCGTTATCGGCAGCCCATGTGTTAAAAAGCGCAAGCAGCGCCTCCTTTAACCAGATATAGGAAACAATCGCGGAGTAATTCATCGGCAGGCTGTTTCCGGAGGCTTCTGCAATCGCCTTATATGCGAGACATTCCATCAATCCCCATACAAGCTGTGTCGTCAGCGCGGTAATGGCGGCCATACGATACTGAACACCCGCGGCAAAACGCAGCCTGAAAAACAAATAGTATTTTCTCATGTTGACCTCCTATAAAATGTTCAGTTTCCGGTATAAGTCAGCCACTACCCGGTCAAGGTTAATCTGTTCCTCCGCCGTGCCGTCCTCCGTATTCAGCGCCGCGTGGCGAAGCGCGTCCAAGGTGCCGTCCAAAAGGATTTGCCCCCTGCCAATCAAAATAACGCGTTCCGCAATCACCTCAATATCCTGCATATCGTGTGTGGTCAGAATAACCGTGGTCTTGTGCTCCCGGTTTATTTTCCGGATAAAATCGCGGACGGCAAGCTTGGATACTGCGTCTAATCCGATCGTCGGCTCGTCCAGAAACAGCAATTTGGGCTCATGCAGCAGGGAAGCCGCCACCTCGCAGCGCATACGCTGACCCAGCGACAACTGCCTTGTCGGTGTCTTTAATATCTCCTGCAGCTGTAAAAGCTGTGTCAGTTCTTCCAATTTATTGTTGTATTGTGGGGTGGAAATGGAATAGATTTCCTTCAAGAGCTCAAAGGAATCAATAACGGGAATATCCCACCACAGCTGTGAGCGCTGTCCGAAAACAACGCCTATGTGGCGCACATGTTCGGTCCTGTTTTTCCACGGAATGCGTCCGTCTATCACACAGGTTCCGCTGTCCGGTGTCAATATCCCGCTTAGAATTTTGATTGTGGAGCTTTTTCCCGCTCCGTTCGGGCCTATGTAACCCACCATTTCTCCGTCCTGAATGGTAAAGCTGAGCTTATTCAGAGCATGAATCACTTCATACTCACGGCGAAACAGGGCTTTACAGGCTTCTCCAAAGCCTGCGTTTCTTTTTGCAACCTTGTACGATTTGCATACGTTTTCCATCGTAATCATTGTTACTTCCTCCTGGTAGTTATACTTGCGATGCACTGCAAAGCATCATATCTTGCCAAGTCGGTCCGGCATTATGAATAAATAATTGGAAATACAGTATAGCAGGCGCAGAAAATCATGTCAATAATTTTTAAAAATCAATAAATATGATTTTTTAATCCTGTTTTCGTGAGCAGGTTGCTATTTTTCCTGTGCTTGCGTATACTGTAGGATAGGTTTATGCAATTGGTTTCACGGCAGGCGGCAGGGGCTGCGGCCTTGTTTGGATAAGAATGGTACGAACCGGATAAGGAGGATTTGCAAATGATAAAAGCTGTGTTTTTGGATTTTTATGGTACGGTAGTGCACGAGGACGGTGAAGTTATCAAAAAAATCACCCAAATAATTATGGAAACAGGCGCTGCTGATGATAAAAATAAGATCGGTGCTTTCTGGTGGAATGCATTTCAGACAATGTTTCAGAACGCTTATGGGACAAGCTTTGAAACGCAGAGGGTATTGGAATACAAATCCTTGGAAAAAACGCTGCATACGTTTCATTCAAACGCCAATCCGGTCCAACTAAGCGAGATGATGTTTGCGCATTGGATAAAGCCCCCGATTTTTGCCGAGTCAAAGGAATTTTTTGAGACGTGTCCGGTGCCGATTTATATTGTCTCCAATATAGATACAGATGATATATTAAGCGCTCTGAAATATCACGGCTTAGAGCCTGCCGGCGTTTTTACAAGTGAGGACGCAAAATCATATAAGCCCCGAAAAGAGCTGTTTGAATTGGCGCTTGGGTCAACCGGGCTGAAATGCGGCGAAGTCGTCCATATCGGGGATTCCCTGAGTAGTGATGTAAAGGGTGCGGGGGCATTGGGAATCAATACAATATGGCTCAACAGGTCGGCAAAGGAGGTTCCGGCAGGTGTCATCGCAATAGGAAATCTGCTTGAGGCATATGAGACGGATTTTTTCCGGATGTGCCGGGAGAAGATTGTTTCCGATAACGGCAACAAAAAGAAGGCGAACTAATGTATCGCCTTCTCTATAACGCCAAACCCCAGCGGGTAGGGGCCCGTGTGTACACCGATGGTCGCGCCAATCTGATAAGTGGGAATTTCCTCTATCGCATGGCCCTTTTCCCGTAAAACAGCCAGCGCGTGGTCGCGGAAGGCAATACCCTCCTCGCGGTCATAGCCGTATCCCACCGAGATACTGAAGCACTCGCTTCCCAGCCTGCTTTCCTTTAAATATTCCAATAAAAGTTCCAATGCCTTCTGGGTTGTGCGCTTGCGCCCTCTGTCAATGCCGGAGGGGAAGATTTCCCCCTGCTTCAGGGTAATAATAGGGCGAATATCCAAGACGCTTCCCGCTACGGCCGCAACCTTTCCGACACGCCCGCCATGCTTGAGGTATTCCATATTTCCGACCGTAAAGAAAATTCTTCCGGTGCTTTTGATTTCCTCAAGACGGGCAACGGCGTCCTCGTAGCTTGCGCCGCTGTCCCGCAGCGCAACGGCCTCCAATACATACTGCCCCTGGAGCACGGTGTCGATGGTGGAGTCAATGACGGTGATTTGGGCCTGTGGATATTTTTCCAATACAAGCTCCCGCGCGTTTAAAGCCGACTGCATGGAACCGCTGAACTTCGTGGTAATGCAGATGCAGATGACGGGCATTCCGTCCTCTGCAAAGGGGAGGAACACTTCCTCATAATCATGGATGGAGGGCATGGAGGACTTGGGATATACGCCCTTTCTGTCAACCATCTGCTGATAAAAGTCGCGGATATCGATTTCCACATTTTCCTTCATGTAATGAGTGTCGTCGAAGGATACATAGAACGGTACTACCGTTACATTCTTTTCCCGGACCAGTTCGGTAGGGAGGTCACAGGAGCCGTCGCTGATAATATGAAATGCTTCACGCATGATAATCAACCTTTCGTTTACGAATTTTATTTTGCACGTATTGTGGCGGTTCACAATAATAAAACGCCTTACTGATACATAGGATACTACGTTTGCGTAAAAAAATCAATCTGTTTCACACATATAT
>CAMWYL010000141.1 GCA_947178465.1 uncultured Lachnospiraceae bacterium
GTCGGAAACGGTACAGTTACCACAATTCGAAGCGTTACAGGGAAGCAGAAGGACAGATGTGTTGATTATCGGCGGGGGCATGGCAGGGATTTTGTGCGCATATTTCCTACAGCAGAAGGGTGTGGATTATATGCTTGTGGAGGGACATAGAATTTGTTCAGGGGTGACGGAAAACACTACGGCGAAAATCACGGCGCAGCATGGGCTGATATATAGGAAGCTGTTGAAGCAGGTCGGGAGAGAGAAGGCAGGCCTGTATCTGGAGGCGAATCAGAGGGCGGTCGGGCAGTATTATCGGCTATGCCGTGATATGGACTGTGATTTTGAGGAAAAACCGTCGTATGTTTATTCCCGGGATGACCGCAGGAAGCTGGAGGAAGAAGCGGAGGCGCTTCATCAACTCGGATACGAGGCTGAAATTGTCGGGACGCCGGAGCTGCCTTTTCAGACGGTGGGGGCTGTTACATTTGCGCATCAGGCGCAGTTTCATCCGCTGAAGTTCATTGCAAAGCTTGCAAAGGGGCTTGCGATTTATGAAAATACGTTTGTGACGGAGCTCAAGGAGCATATTGCAGTTACGGACGGGGGAAATATATCCTTTGAAAAAGTGATTTTTGCGACGCATTTTCCGATTGATAATAAGCATGGCATGTATTTTATGAAGATGTATCAGGAGCGCTCTTATGCCCTTGCGCTTTCAGGCGCCGCGCAGGTACACGGTATGTATTTGGACGAGGCCAAAAGCGGGCTGTCGGTCCGCAATTATGAGGATTTGCTTCTGTTGGGCGGCGGTTCCCACAGGACAGGGAAAGACGGAGGAAAATGGAATGAATTGAGGGCGGCTGCAAGGCAGTATTATCCGGCTTCTGTGGAGAAATATGCATGGGCCGCGCAGGACTGCATGACCTTGGACCATATCCCGTATATCGGCGTGTATGCCAAGGGAATGCCGGACTGCTTTGTGGCAACGGGATTTTGCAAGTGGGGGATGACCTCCTCCATGGTGGCGGCCATGATGCTGTCAGAGTTGATTCAGGGAAAGCTTTCTCCCTATCAGGAGGTGTTTTACGCCTCAAGAAATATGTTGAAGCCGCAGCTGGCTGTGAACGGTTGGGAATATATGACAGACTTGCTTACTTTTTCAAAAAAGCGGTGCCCGCATCTGGGATGCGCGTTGAAGTGGAACAGGGAGGAGCATACGTGGGATTGCTCCTGCCATGGGTCGCGGTTTGACGAAGCAGGCAGAGTGTTGGATAACCCCGCAAATGGAGATTTGCAGGAGCAGCTTTGACCGGAACAGCGGTCTGCACCTGTTTTTTTACAGGAAATTATGACAGCATAAATCAATCAAGGAGAATGCGAAGCATTCTCTTGATCCGAAAGGAAAATGCGACAGCGAAAATCATTTCAACAAAAAGCGAAGCTTTTTGCAATCGAGTGCGCCGGCATCTGATTTTTTACAGGAAATTACGACAGCATAAATCAATCAAGGAAAATGCGAAGCATTCTCTTGATCCGAAAGGAAAATGCGACAGCGAGAATCATTTCAACAAAAAGCGAAGCTTTTTGCAATCGAGTGCGCTGGCACTCGATTTTTTTACGATATTGTTGCAAAAATATTGCAACCTATGGTAATATGGGTGATAAAGGGAGGTGTGCATTCTTGGCAGCCAATAGAAACAGAAAAAAGAACAGAGTGCGGTACAGTATCCTTTTTGTCCCGGATGTGGCAAATGCTGACGTAAAGCGCTTCTCCATGAAGGCCGGTTATGTGGTGGCTTTCTTTGTGGCGATTGTGCTTTTGATGGCAGGGGCATTGGGATATTGTTCCATTCTTACAGGCAGAGTAAACAGTGCGAATCAGACAGTGGCGGCGCTGGAGACACAGATAGATAACCTGACCTCGGAAAATACAGAGCTTATGACGAAAAATAATGAGCTTCAGGGGAAGGTAACGATTCTCAGTGATACCATAAATGATAAAGTGCTTCAGGAGGAGGCGCGTGAGGCGGAGATCGCACAGGGCTTCATTCCGACGGGATTTCCGTTGAAGGGAATGGCATCCTATGAGGAGCGTGTTCTGGAGGAGCATCCGCTCGTCGTATTCAATGCGTCGCAGGGAACAAGTGTACTGGCAACAGCAAAAGGCACCGTATCTTCCATTGAGGGAGACGCGGAGACAGGATATATCATCATGGTAGACCATGCAAACGGGTACTATTCCGTTTATCGTAACGGTTCCGCGCCAAAGGTGAGCGAGGGGGACGAGGTAACCACGGAGACGGAGCTGTTTGAGATTGAGGCGGGGAAGGAAGAGCTTGGTTATCAGATTATACAAGATAATGCGTATATTCAGCCGCTGGATATGATGGAGATTTATGGGTAGGTCGCAGACCTGCCCATTTTACAAATGTGCCCGGTGGTGCACGTTTTCGTCTGTGGCGGATTTTTGCGACAGCCGCTCAAACACCAGATCATCGCCGTCGCTGCCATAGTTGAGCGAGCGGTTCACGCGGCTGATGGTAGCGGTAGAGGCACCTGTCTTTTCTGCAATTTCCATATATGTCTTGTGCTCACGGAGCATGGTCGCGACCTCAAAGCGCTGCGATAATGACAGCAGCTCATTTACCGTACACAAATCCTCGAAAAAGTTATAGCCTTCCTCTTTTGTCTGAATACAAAGGATCGCATCGATAAGCTTATCGACGGCATCGGTTTTAATTTTCTTGTTCATAATGGCCTCCATACTGTTTTCAATATTGTAGCACATTAGCGAATAGAAGTAAAATGAAAAAATGAAATCAAAATGCTTGATATGTAGTATTGAATACTATATAATAGAATTATTGAGTGCCGGCATATGAGGCACCAACAATAGAAAGGCATGGGACAGATATGCATATTGATACAAATGACTTATTAAAGAGCATAATGGAGAGTTTTGACCGGATTGGATATGTCAAGGCGTCAGAGATTCCGAATATAGATTTGTACATGGATCAGGTTACGACCTTTATGGATAAGAAGCTGCGCAGGACGGCGCGATATCCGGACGCGGATAAGGTAATGACAAAGACGATGATAAACAACTACGCGAAGAATGACCTGCTGCCGCCGCCGAACAAGAAGAAATATTCCAGAGAGCATGTGCTGGTGCTTATGTTCATTTATTATTACAAGGGGATTTTGTCCATCAGCGACATTCAAACCCTGCTGGGACCCATCACGGAACGGTTTTTCAATAAGGAGGAGGGCTTTAATATAGAGACCATCTATGAGGAAGTATTCGGGATGGAGGAGCAGCAGGTAGAGCGGCTCAAGCGGGATGTCATGGAGAAATATGACTGTGCGATGGACACCTTTGCGGAGGCCCCGGAGGAGAGTAAGGAATTCCTGAAGCTGTATTCGTTCATATGTCTTCTGAGCTTTGACGTTTACATGAAGAAGATGCTGATCGAGAAGCTGATTGATGATATCAAAACGGAGGAAAAGGAAAAATAAACAGCCGCGGTTTTGAAAACTTTTTGCGGGAAGCCCTTGAAAAATTCAGCCGATAGCAATATACTGATTATACAGGCTATGGTCACAAAGGAGGTATTCCATGAGAGTGTCAGCGATATCAGGTAATTTGGGAATATATGGTTTGGGGAATTACAGAATTTCTTCAATTCAGGGGAATCCGTACAGTATGAGTCCCATTCGGAAAATCGGAGACAATGCGGCACAGGCTGGGAAGCCGTTGGTGTTTGCGTCAAAGGAGCCGGAGAAGGATTTATATGTAAAGGATTTTGGCGCGCTCGACAGCGTTAAGAGTACGGCTACCGGAGATTTTGCCGAGATTTTGGGCGCTCAGGAGGGGTTGATGAACAATAGTCGGAGTACCGGTAAGCAGCAGGATTTTGCCGGCTATCTGAATGATACCATTGGCGCGATGGGCTATCAGAACCATCTGAGAGATATGCTGAACGGCGTGGGCTTTACACCGTTTGCATAGGCCCGGAAGCAGTAAGGAGCATTGAATTGAGTGCGAAGGCACTCAATTTTTTTTGGAGCAGGAGGGAAATCCGATTGACAGGCATTTGTCAGTCAAGGTAATATAGACCTATGAGAAAATTTGAATTGATAGCCCCCTGCCATTTCGGCCTGGAGGCAGTATTAAAAAAAGAGATTATTGATTTGGGGTATGATGTGGCGCTGGTGGAGGACGGACGGATTACCTTTATCGGGGATGATGAGGCCGTGTGCCGCGCCAATATCGGGCTGCGGACTGCGGAGCGGATCCTGATTAAGATAGGGAGCTTCCGCGCGGAAACCTTTGACGAGCTGTTTGAGGGAACGAAGGCGCTGCCGTGGGAGGAGTATATACCGGAGGATGGGAAATTCTGGGTGGCAAAGGCTGCGAGCATAAAGAGCAAGCTGTTTTCTCCGTCAGACATTCAGTCCATTATGAAAAAGGCAATGGTGGAGCGGCTTAAGCAGGTTTATAAGGCGGACTGGTTTCGGGAGGAGGGACAAAGCTTTCCGATTCGGGTATTTTTGATGAAGGATATGGTTACCGTAGGATTAGATACGACCGGTGATTCGCTTCACAAGAGAGGTTACCGCAAGCTTACGGCGAAGGCGCCCATTGCTGAAAATCTTGCCGCCGCGCTGATTATGCTGACACCGTGGCGGGACAACCGCATTCTGGCAGACCCTTTTTGCGGGAGCGGGACGATTCCGATAGAGGCGGCGCTGATGGCTGCGAATATCGCGCCGGGGATGAACCGCAGCTTTACGGCCTGTTCGTGGGAGCATCTGATCGCAAAGCGTGTGTGGGAGGATTGTTACGAGGAGGCGAAGGAGCTTGTGGATGCGTCCGTGCAGGTAAGGCTGCAGGGCTTTGACATTGATCCCGAGATGATAAAGATTGCAAAGCAGAACGCCCGGCTTGCAGGAGTGGAGAAGCTGGTGGAGTTTGAGACAAGAGGGGTGGAAAAGCTTTCGCATGACGGGAAGTATGGATTTCTGATAACGAATCCTCCGTATGGGGAGCGTCTTGAGGAGAAGGCGAATATACCGCCCTTATACCGCAAGCTTGGAGAGCGGTTCCGGCTGCTGGATACGTGGTCTTTATATGTGATTACCTCCTATGAGGGCGTAGAGAAGGATATCGGCAGGCGGGCGGACAAGAACCGCAAAATCTATAATGGCATGATGAAAACCTATTATTATCAATTCGCGGGGCCGAAGCCGCCCCGGAACGGTTCGGAACGGGGAGCAGGATGAAGGACAGCAGGGAATACAATGATATCATGGATATGGTGAATGGCGGAATAATGCTTACAAAGGAGGAGAAGGCGCTTATCATCTCGCTTAAAAGAGACCGGTTTTACGCGCAGGCGAGAGTTGCCGCGATTGTTCTTTGCGTGCTTTCTGTTATGCTGATGGTCGGCTTTAAGTTCAATGAAGGCTTTTTGGACGCAAACAGCCGTTTCAGCCTTTTGATGGACAGCGTCAACCGAATTGAGGAAAACCTTTCCTATCCGAAGATTAATGTGCGGGCGGAGTTTGAGGATGTGCCAAATGCGCAGCTGGTTCTTCTGCCGGATACGCCGATAGCGGTTGAGAATGTAAGTGTGCGGGAGGAGTTTACCAAGAACAAGATTGTCGTAACGCTCTCCGGCGCTTCAGAGTCGGTTCAGGACGGGGTGAAGCTGGTAATGGATTCTGACATTATGGACGCTGTGGGTGTATATCGTCAGAATCAGGACGTTGTTGTGGAAATTTTCTGCAACGATATCTATAATTGGAAATTGGGCGCACGGGAGAACGGACTTGTCGTGAGCTTTGAGAGTCTTCACAGGATGGAGGATAAAACCGTTGTTGTCTATATGCCGTATGAGGACAGAAACAGGCTTGCAATACCGGAGTGGCAGCAGAGCCTGTCAAAATTTGCAGCGGACAACCATATCCGGCTGTTTCTGGCGTACAATATGCAGGAAAGCTATACGCAGCAGGAGATTGTGGAGTTTGCAAATGCCATCAGGGCGGATATGCTGTTAGGCATAGAGGTGAAGAGGAATGCGCAGGGCACGAAGTTCGATGCGGTGACCATATGCAATACCGCGTATTTTATACCGGATTTTAACAGCGCACAGCTGGCGATTTTGTTGGAGGAGGCTTTTTCGGATGTGACGGGCGCGGAGCCTGCCGGTTTTCGGGAGTGCGTTGAGGAGGATGTACTGATATCTCAGGCGGTCATTCCGGCGGCCATGGTCGAGCTGTCGGTGCCACAGTCGGATTTGGACCGGGTAGAGGTGCTCTATAAGCTGAATGAAAGCATTCTGGCGGCGATGAAGAGAACAATCACGGATGCGCTTGCAATGTATCTGTCAGGGGCTTCAGGAGGAGAAGCAACACTGAGCCATTAAAGCGGCGCGGAAATGGAGGAACGGATGAAAATAGTATTTGCGACGGGAAATGCGGGTAAAATGAAGGAAATCCTTATGATATTGGACGGGCTTGGAATGGAGATACAGTCCATGAAGGAAGCGGGGGTGGATATCGAGATTGTGGAGGATGGAAAGAGCTTTGAGGAGAATGCGCAGATAAAGGCCGCAGCCATCGCGTCGGTGTTAAAGGAGCGCGGAGAGCAGGCGGTTGTGCTGGCTGATGACTCAGGACTTGAAATCGATTGGCTGAACAAGGAACCGGGAATCTATTCTGCAAGGTATATGGGCGAGGACACCTCCTATACCGTTAAGAACGCGAACCTGATACAGCGTCTGGAGGGCGTCCCCGACGAAAAGCGGACTGCGCGGTTTGTGTGCGCAATTGCAGCTGTGCTGCCTGATGGGAGAAGTTTTGTCACAAAGGCGGCTGTGGAGGGCATCATCGGCTATGAGGAGAAAGGTGAGAACGGCTTTGGCTATGACCCGATTTTCTATCTGCCGGAATATGGTCGATATTCCGCGGAGCTTTCGCCGGAGGAGAAGAATCGGATAAGCCATCGGGGGAAAGCGCTTGAGGGCATGAAGGAAATCCTAAGGGAAGTCTTAAAGGATTTCTGAAAAGAGCTCGGATAAACGGGGATTAGCTATGAGAGTTTTAATTATAAGCGATACACACAGGAAAAATGAGAATTATCTGAAGATTTTGCCGAAGATAGGGAAGCTGGATCTGGTGATTCATCTCGGAGATATTGAAGGGAGCGAATTTACGATACAGGAGGCTGTTGACTGCCCCGTTGAAATGGTTGCGGGAAATAACGACTTTTTCTGCGAGCTGCCCTCAGAAAAGACTTTACAAATCGGTAAGTATTGTGTTATGATAACACACGGTCATCGCTACTATATCGGAATGGGGAATGAGATGCTCAAGCGTGAGGCGGTTGCGCAGGGGGCGGATATTGTGATGTATGGTCATACACACAGACCGGTGATTGATATTTCAAGCAATATTATCGCCATTAATCCCGGAAGTTTATCCTATCCCAGGCAGGAGAACCACAAGCCTTCTTATATTATTATGGAGATGGATGCGGACGGTGAGGCGCATTTTACGCTTCAGTATGTGGAGTAGTGCCGGGAGACAAACATGCCGGCGGAACAGGTGTTTACGACAACGGTCGTGGTGGTGCGGGCAGCATAGAAAAGTTGAGAAAGGTGTTGACATCAACGGCAGACTTGTGTATAATAATATTCGTCGCTGTGGGAAATAGTGTTGTCATAAAAGACAGTAACTGTGTTTGACGGCGGGGATAAATGACAGATACAATTGCCGGGGTGTGGCTCAGCTTGGCTAGAGCGCCTGGTTTGGGACCAGGAGGTCGCAGGTTCGAATCCTGTCACCCCGATGCGGTAGTTTTCCTATATGCGGGTGTAGTTCAATGGTAGAACACCAGCCTTCCAAGCTGGATACGTGGGTTCGATTCCCATCACCCGCTCTTATCGTATGCTTTACATGCGATTATCATACGTGTTCGTAGCTCAGCTGGATAGAGCAACGGCCTTCTAAGCCGTGGGTCGGGGGT
>CAMWYL010000142.1 GCA_947178465.1 uncultured Lachnospiraceae bacterium
ACTCTGATCTTACCGGAATATTTAGTAAATCCATTTGCCGCAGTCAGCAGCGTGCAATATTTTGTGCAATTTGCCGGATAGAAAACTTTCAAGACCTTTTGACACCCTAATCCTAAAGGGTAAAGAAAATCGTCGCTCGGCAGCTTGCGTTTTTACGCTATCGCAATTTCTAATCGAATAAAAAATCGTCGTTGCAACACCCTTACTCCGCCGTAATGTAATACTGTGCCTACGCGTTCCACAGCTCGCTGTACTTTCCCTCCTTCTGCGCCAGCAGCGCCTCTTGGCTCCCCTGTTGTACCATGTGCCCTTCATGGAACACGATAATTTCGTCGCAGAAGCGGCAGGAGGAAAGACGGTGGCTGATATAAATGGCCGTCTTATCTTCCACGATTTCATTGAGGCGGGTGTAAATCTCGTATTCCGCCATGGGGTCGAGCGCGGCGGTCGGCTCATCCAATATCAGGAACGCGCTGTCACGGTAGAGTGCCCTTGCAATCGCAAGCTTCTGCTCCTCGCCGCCGGAAATCCGCACACCCTCCTCAGACAAGTCCTTGTACAGAAACGTATCCAAGCCGTTCTCCATTGAGGCCACGCGTTCCCGGATTCCCGCTTTCCGGCAACAGTCCTCTGCCTTCTGCGCATCACAGACTTCCCGCGCGGCAATATTTTGTCCCACGGGAAGCGAGAGCAGCTTAAAGTCCTGAAAGACCACAGAGAACACATTCATGTATTCGTGATAATTATATTTGCGGATATCAATTCCGTTGAGCAGAATCTCCCCCTCCGTCGGGTCATACAGCCGGCAGAGAAGCTTGATAAAGGTCGTCTTTCCGGAGCTGTTCTGCCCTACCAGCGCAAGCCGCTCCCCCACCTTGAACTTGAGAGAAATATTCCTCAGCGCATACTGCTCCGTATTCGGATAACGAAAGCTCACATTGCGAAACTCCACCTCGTAATTTCTGTCCGAGCGCTTCTCCACTGTGAGGGAGCCCTGATACATCCGGTTCGGAATATCAAGAAATAAAAATACCATCCGGCCATCTTTCCGTGTGCCCCATAGATGTCGACAATTCTGTTCAACTTTGCGCCTATATGGTCCTGACGATATAACCGCACATCCAACGCCCGTTTATCGTTCCACGCCAAATCGCCTGCAACACGGTAAGCACGATAACGCTTGGCACGGTATCCTTCGCCATCCGCAGCATATAGAGAGCGTTTGCAAGCACCCCGTATTTTTTTGTCATTTTTCCTTTCATACTATAAATCGCACCTTCCCTTCCTGTTCCTCAAAGCGTAAATGAGCTATGCTGTTGTACGACATTTCCTATAATTCTTTATAGCATAAAAAATCCCCAACCATACAGGTTGGGGACGAAATGTTCTTTTGAGGGGATGAAACACCGTCATGCCTTACTACTGCGGCAGTAAAATCTCTGTGGTAAACGCGCCATCCTCGCTGTTTCTGCTGATATAGCCCTGATAACGTTCGACAATCGTATCAATCCGCACCTGCCCGTAACCACGCCCCTGCCCTTTCGTGGAAAGGAAACGCCCGTTTTCTTTTTTCTGCTTCTTCAATGCCGTACGGTTGGTGAAGGACATGTACAACTGTGTATTCTTCATGTCCATATAGACGCGAATCATCCGCTCCTCCTTCGGAAGCTACATGCTTGCTTTGATGGCATTGTCGAAAAGGTTCCCGATAATAATGCACAGGTCGATTTCCGCGGTCGTAAGCGCTACCGCTACATGCGCATCGGCAGAAACGGCTATGTCCTTTGACTTTGCCAGCGATATTTTGCTGTTTAATATAATATCCGTCATTTTATTGCCTGTCTTTAATGCCATATCCACGGTGTTTAAATCGGTTTCCAGCTCGTCCGGATACCGCCTGATATCGTCAAGCGCACCCATATCCGCGTAGCTTTTGAGCACCTGAATATGGTTGCGTAATCGTGCCGCCACCCCCGCATCCGGCGGTACATGTTCTCCACCTCCGCGTAATGGGTGGCCAACAGTCCGCTCTGGTAGGCGGCGATTCTCTTATCTATCATTTTTTCCCAAAAAGACATATAAACGCCTCATCTCTGTTTTGGTCTCATTCTTTGATGAACATAACTTTCTTCTCCTTCGTCTGCCTTACTCATATATATACTTTACATTGCTTTCCTTCAATAATCTCTCATACTTAAAGCAATTGCATGAATGGTCATTTATGATTCCACAAGCCTGTAAATGGGAAAATATGGTAATGGAACCCAGATATTTAAATCCTCTCTTTTTCATGTCACGGCTCAATCTGTCTGACAGTTCGTTTTGTACCTCGGCATGTCCCTGCTGATGTTTGATATAAACAAAGGTATGGTTTTCTGAAAAGGACCATATATACCTGTCGAAGCTTCCAAATTCTTCTATTACTTTAATAAAGCATTTTGCGTTATTGATGATTGCAGCAATTTTTCTTCCGGACTTTATCATTCCGTCTGTATTCATAATTCTTTCCATATCTGTTTCATCATAGTCTGCAATAAGCTGATAATCAAAATCATCAAAGCATTTCCGGAATATCTCCCTCTTCTTCAGCATCATTGTCCAATTCAGACCACATTGCATCGCTTCCATTAACAGGTATTCAAAATGCTTCTTATCATCGTGAAGCGGATTGCCCCACTCTTCATCATGATATTTTTGTAAAATTCCTCCGTCAAGGCACCAATCGCATCTTTCCATAGCTCTCCTCCCACATATTTTCCCTTTCTGGAAACATCTCCACGACTCTATCCGTATAATTTTTATTTCGCACTAAAAATACCGGATTATCGCACGGTTTATGGAATCGTACAAACCGCGCGAAAGCGGCACCGATGTCCCGTCCTTCAGCACTACCTCCGCTTTTGTAATCTTCTTCACATAACGCAGATTCACGATAAACGACCGCCCCGTGCGGAAAAAGCTCTCATCCAACTCCTTCTCCAGCTCTCCAAGCGTCTTTTTTACCGTGTATGTTTCCTTACCGTAAATCGTCACATAATTTTTCTGTACCTCAAGATACCGGATTTCTCCGATTGAAATCCGCACCATGCTGCCCGCCACCGGCAAATACAGCGCCTTTTCCCTGTCTCTTACCCGCTGTGCTGCACGGTCAAGTACGCTGCCAAGCTTTTCCTGCGTCACCGGCTTTAACAGATAGTGCAGAGCTTCCACATCATAGCCATCCGCGATATACTCCATATAGCCGGTAATAAAGACAATCTGAACAGGATGATTCTTTTCCCGTATTTTCCCCGCAAGCTCCATCCCGCTCATCGCACCCATCTCAATATCAAGACACAGAATATCAAAGGCTTTATCCTCTTCATAGCGAAACAAAAAGGACTCCGCGGAGGGAAAACGCTCCACATGCACGGCTGTCTCCCGCTGCGCGGCCCATTGCTCTATAAAATTCATTACATAGCCCGCGTCCGCCGGGTTATCGTCACAAACCGCGACTTGTCATCTCCGGAGCATAAAAAAAGTACTGCTACACCTATGTTCAAAAGCTTTCACTCACGAGCTACTTAAAACGCTTTCCTACTGAGCAGTACTAAAATGGGCGGAGGTGGATTCGAACCACCGAAGCATGATGCAGCAGATTTACAGTCTGTCCCCTTTGGCCACTCGGGAATCCACCCATATACATATATCTAAGACCTGTCAATATTTATACCATATTTATGAGGATTTTGCAACTGTTTTTTAACCGCGTCTTCAAATTCTTCATTGTTAAAAAACAGTAACAGATACCTGCGCGGTATATTTTATGTTATACCGTATTACATGATTTTGTTTTCATACATGAAATCACAATCCGGATTTTCAAGGAGAGGAAAAATATTGCGGGACAAAAATGTCCCGCAAAGCTGATATCCTTTCGTTCTTACGCATAATACTTTGCCTGTGCATTCCACAGTGTCCGGTATAGCCCGTTCTCCTCAACAAGCGTGTCGTGGCTGCCGCGTTGCACAATCTGTCCGCCGTCAAAAACCAGAATGTCCTCACAGAATCGGCAGGATGCCAGGCGGTGCGAAATATACATCGCTGTCTTGGATCCTACCATCTTGTCGAAGCCTGCATATACCTCACACTCCGATATCGGGTCCAATGCCGCAGTCGGTTCATCCATAATGACAAACGGCGCATTCTTGTATATGGCGCGGGCAATCGCCATCTTCTGACGCTCTCCACCTGAAAACAGCACGCCGCTGCTTTCAAATTCCTTCCCTACATAGGTGTCCAGACCTTCCTCAAGCGTCCGGAAGCGTTCTCCCAAGCCTGCCCGTTCCAGCGCCGATATTGCCTGTTTTTCGTCAACCTCCTCCGATGCCGCGATATTCTCTCCCAATTGCAGGGAAAATACTCTGTAATCCTGAAATACAACGGAAATCAACCTCATGTATTCCTCATAATTATACTTGCGGATATCAATGCCGTTGAGCCGAATTTCCCCCTCTGTAACATCATACAGACGGCAGATCAGTTTAATAAACGTTGTTTTACCCGAACCATTCTTTCCTACAATCGCCATCTTTCCGCCAATGTCAAGTGTCAGGGAAAGGTCTTTTATGACATATATGTCACTTTCGGGATACTTGAAAGATACATGGTCGAATTCCAGCAGGAAACGGTTATCCCTTCTCTTCTCCACCGGAAGGCTTCCCTTATACTGCCGGTTGTCGAAATCAAGATAATCAAGATAATCCCTGCCGAACTTGATACAGCGGTTCCAGCCCGCAATCGCCCAGCTCAGATATTGCAGCGAATCGATACACTTCACAATCGCGCTGGCATAGAGCACTACATTGCTGATGCTGATATAACCCATATGCGCCCGCACTGCAACGTACAGATACACCGCAATCAGACATAAATCGGAAAGCCCCTTCTGGAATGCCTCCTGAACCAGAAATATTCTCCGTGTTTTTTTCAGACATTCTTCGCCCTCCTGCGCTCTTGCAAAGCAGGTGCTTTTTATCATATCCTCCTGCGCAAATATCCGCAGGTCCTTTTCCGTCTCGCTTCGGGAAAGAATGTTATGGACGATATAATTGAACAGCTTGTTTGTGTCGTTATAGCCGTCAAAATGTCCGGTTCCTATTTCATTCGTCCAAGCGCTGATTTTATTCGTGCCGAAAATGCATAAGACAACAATCAAAAACAAAAATACTGCCGACACCGGTGAAGTCCAAAAACCGCCACCGCTCCCGCCTTCGGCTGACAAAAACATCGGGATTGCAACCACCAGGGTCGTAATAACGCTGATTATTGCGGTCGCCCCTTTGTCCAGCGGCCAAATCAGCATCCAATAGATGCCGCCTCTCGCATTTACAAGCTGTTCATGCTTGCGCTTCTTTTCCTGTTTTTCTTTATTTTCAAGGTTCTCGTAGTCAATCTGCATACTGATTTCGTTCAGGTCACGGTTCTCACGCTCCAAACAGTTCTCAATGCCGGCGTTTAAAGTCTCCCGTCCTCTTGCCTCTGCAGCTCCGACAACAAAGTTCACCGCAAGACCGACTGCAATATATCCTGCCAATGTTTTAAAATCAGTTCCCGATACCAGCCCGTCAATCAGGACGCTTGACAGTATCAGCAGGATATACGGCTTAATTCCCGCAAGCAGTGCCGTAATCAGGCAGGCGTAGATGCTTTTTCTGCTGTTTTTGTAATACAATGCGTAGAGCTTTTTCAATACCTGAAAGTCACTCATTCTCTTACTCCTCCTCTCCCATATCCCTGCGGCGCTGCTTTTCCTTTTCTTCGTCTTTATAATACTGACTCTGCAGCTCATACAAATTTGCGTATTTTCCGTTCTCCGCCATCAGAGAATCGTGTGTACCGCTCTCGACAATCTGACCGTCCTCCAGCAGGATAATGCGGTCGCAGAATCGGGTACTTGATAACCTGTGGGAAATATAAATGGAAGTTCTCCCTTTTGTCGCCTCACCATACTTCATATAAATCTCGTTTTCCGAAATGGGGTCAAGCGCCGCAGTCGGCTCATCCAAGATTAACAGCGGTGCTTCCTTATATAATGCCCTTGAGAGCAGAAGCTTCTGCTTTTCACCTCCGGAAAAATCCACTGCGTTTTCGTTAATCTCACGTCCAAGAAGACTGTCTCCCTTATTCGGAAGCTTCTCATACCGCTCCAGAAAATCCGCCCGTTCCATTGCCCTAAGCATTTTATTTTCGTCTGTTCTGTCCGCCGGAAGGGAGGATATGTTTTCCCGCACTGTAATCGGCAAAAGTACATAATCCTGAAACAGTACGGAAACCAGACTGTAATATTGTCTCCGTTCAAAACACTCAATGTTGACACCATTAAAGAGGATTTCTCCCTCAGACGGGGTGTAAAAGCCACAGATCAGCTTTACGAGCGTTGTCTTTCCCGCGCCGTTCAGTCCGATAATCGCAAGCTTCTCTCCTGCGGTAATCGTCAGATTCATATGGGAAATAATCGGCTGCTCGCTTCCCGGATAGGAAAAGCTCACATCCCGAAGCTCCACGGTCGCCGCCTGTTTTTTGAAAGCTTCCACCTGCTCCTTGGGCAACGCAGCATCTCCGTTTCTGTGGTCGGGCGTTTCAAAAAATTCCCGAATCCCACTAAAGGTATTGCTGATAATGCCGATATGCAACAGCTCCCGCAGACTTTGGAAGCTGAGCGTCGCAAAGCTGTTGCAAAATCCGAAGTACAACACAAACTCTGAAATACTGAGCGTCCCCTGCGTCACCAGATATATTAAGTAAAGATAAACGATACCATTTTGCACAAGGTTAAGGACGGTATCGGTAAAGTTGCGCCGGAAGTACCAGATATGCACCTCGTCAAACTTTTTGTTCATGGCATCCAGCGTTTTCTCGTACCGATTCATAATCCACTCTGCCATCTGATACAGGCGGATATCCTTGCCTGCCGACGGGTCCATCGTCTGTGTTGTAATGTATTCAAGCTTTTTTGCCTGATCCGACAATATCGGCTGCGCCTCGCTGTGCTTTCTCCTTGCCCATGCCAGCAGCTTTACCTGTATCACCGCGCTGATGCACACAAGCACTAAAATCCACACACTGATTCTTGCCAGCAAAACACCATATACAATCGCCGGTATCAGCTGTGCAATACAGCAGGGAAGATTATAGATTGCCTGCCGAATTCCCCTACCGTTGAATATCGCGGTATACGCAATACCGGAGTTGTCCTGAAACTCCTTTTCCTCGAGCTTCTCATAATCTACGGACATTCGCTTTTCCATATAGGGCATCATGTAATGCCTGCGATAAAGGATATTTCCCTCCTCGCAGTAGGTTTCCCCTAACCCAAACAAGGTATTACAGAGCCAAATCCCTATCAGCAGCGCAAGAATACTCGCTAAATAATATCCGAACTCCCAATTCTCCTCAAGCCCTTTGACAATCAGCGCAGGTAAGTAGTTTCCGGCAATATTGGAAATTGCCAGCGGTACCGGAAGCAATATTCCCGTCCAGAACAGGCCCGGCTCCCATCGAATCAGATTTTTGAAATGATACATCAGATTACTGACAACACCATATTTTCCTGCGCTTTTTTCAATACGCGCATTTTGATTAAACATCAAATTCCCCCTTCAATTCTATGAATCCCACCATAATTAGGGTTCTTTAGGATTTTTCATCCGGCAGATTGCACAAAATATCATAAAGCTATATATGACTTAGCAATATTTTGTGTAATCTGCCTCATGGAAAGATTATACCTCTAACATCCAAATCCTATCATACCATAAATCCCTGATACATATTTTTTTCGTCACGAATGGTATTCTAATGTGCACGAATTGAAACGCAAGCCCGGCGGCTTGCGTTCAAAGAATTTGCACGCTTGCGCGCAAATTCTTTCCTTAATGGTTTTTCTTGGTCGCATCTTTTGAATGATTTGCAATCGCAAGCCCGGCGGCTTGCGTTCAAAGAATTTGCACGCTTGCGCGCAAATTCTTT
>CAMWYL010000143.1 GCA_947178465.1 uncultured Lachnospiraceae bacterium
GCATAATTGTCGCGAGCTCCATCATGGACATCTGGAAGGAGCCGTCACCGCATACGGCAACAACCTGCTTCTCCATGCTGCCGCGCTTTGCGCCCATCGCCGCGGGAATGGAATAGCCCATCGTTCCCATACCGCCTGTTGTCAGGAATCGTCCCGCCTTGACAACATGGTAATTGCAGGACCAAATCTGATTCTGCCCGACATCGGCAACATATACGGCATCCTCTTTCATCGCATGAGAAAGCATCGTGATAAATGCCGCAGGATCAACGTATTCCGGATTGGGATTACGCTTTGCCACCATTGTCTCCCGATATTCCTGAAGCGTCTCTATCCATGCCTCGTGTTCACATTCAAATTCCTGTTTGGAAAAGTCCTCAAATATATGCTTTGCATCGCCGACAAGCGGAATGGAAGGCCCGACATTCTTACCGATTTCGGCAGGGTCCACATCAATATGTACCAAAATCTTGTTTGTCGTAATCAAATCCGGTTGGCTGATTGCCCTGTCCGCCACTCTCGCGCCGACCATAATCAGGAAATCCGATTCGTTCATCGCACGGTTTGCATATGCCTTTCCGTTGTTCCCGACCATTCCGAAGTACATCGGGTCCTCCGTGGGCATTACACCGATTCCCATCATGGTCGTAACCACCGGTATCCGGTACCGGTGTGCAAAATCACGAAATTCCTGCACCGCATCGCTCAAAAGGACACCACCGCCCGCACAGATAATCGGTCTTTTGGCTTTCTCCAGTTCCTTGATAACCTTCTTAATCTGTACAGCATGTCCTTTAATCGTGGGCTTATATGCGCGGATATTGACCTCCTCCGGATACTTATAATTCTTTATCGCCGCGTTCTGAATATCAATCGGGACATCAATCAGGACAGGCCCCTTCCGTCCGGAATTAGCAATATAAAACGCTTCTTTAAAAACGCGCGGAATGTCCTCCACATTTTTAATAAGGTAGCTGTATTTTACAAAGGACTCTACCGCTCCGGTAATGTCCGCTTCCTGAAATACATCGCTGCCGAGAAGCTCACTGTTTACCTGTCCCGAAATGCATATCATAGGGATACTGTCCGCAAATGCCGTAGCAATTCCGGTAATAAGGTTTGTCGCACCCGGGCCGCTTGTGACGGCACACACGCCCACTTTGCCGGTGACTCGGGCCTCCCCGCTTGCCGCGTGTGCGGCATTTTGCTCTGTTCTCACCAAAATCGTCTGAATGTCCGAATCGAGAATACTGTTATAAAAAGGGCAAATTGCCACGCCCGGATATCCGTATACGGTCGTTACTCCCTCATTTTCCAGACATTTCACCATTGCGTCAGCACCGTTCATACTGTTCACTCCAATCTGCTTTTTAAAATAAAACTTATATCATTATACCGAAGTTTTCGAGGGAAGTAAACTACTAATTTGTGCCATGGGGATAAATATGGTAAAATATCCGACAAAAGAAAACAAGCGAAGTCGGGACGCCATAAACGCAAACGCGTATACTTATAGCTACAGCAGGGAGGTTGATTATTCATGGAATGGGCAGAAGCGATAACGGAATCAGTCAGATATATGGAAAGCCATATAACGGAGGATATTACAATGTATGATGTGGCAGAGCACGTCAATATCTCACCCTTCTATTTTCACAAAGGGTTCAGTATATTGTGTGGGTATTCTGTCACGGAATACATCCGGAACCGCCGTCTGGCCCTTGCGGGAGAAGAACTGATTACCGGCGACATGACGGTCATGCAGCTTGCCATGAAGTATGGGTATGACTCTCCTGACAGCTTTACAAAAGCTTTTTCCCGCTTTCACGGATATACCCCTCTCATGGTGCGCAGGAACAAGATGCCGGTTAAGGCTTTTGCACCGCTGAAGCTGACAATTTCATTGAAAGGTGGTTATATTATGGATTACAGAATCACAAAAAAAGAAGCATTTACCGTATTGAGCGACTCGAAGGAATTCCACTATGAAAATGCCAAACAGGACATTCCCGCGTTTTGGCAGGAGCATTACGCTTCGGGGAAGGGACATCATGTCTGCGGAATGTTTGGAATCAACATTGACCCGCAAATGGGAAATGAGAAGTTTGAATACCTGATTGCGGATATTTATAATCCGGCTATAGACATTCCGGATGGATTTACGGTAAAAACAATTCCCGCTTTTACATGGGCAGTCTTCCCCTGCAAAGGCGCACTTCCCCAGGCATTACAGGACGTCAACACAAAAATATTCTCCGAATGGCTTCCTGCGTTGCAGAATTATGAGCTTGCGGCAGGCTATTGTGTAGAGATGTACGATGCGCCGAACAAATATCCCAATGGAACAGGCGATGAAAATTATTATACGGAAATCTGGCTTCCCGTCAAAAAGAAATAAGGATTTGCGCAAATTGGAACTATGCAGACGGAAGGATGTGTGCTATACTAAAGCAGATAACAGAGACGCTCAAAATCATGATGTACATGCCTGCAGATTGGTATTGAGTATTCTCGAAACCCCATGTTTTTAGGAGGAATTATTATATGAGAAAAACGAAAAAGGGTCTGTTGTTTGCTGTATTATGTGGCACAATGTTGAATATATGCGCATGCGGAGCACAAAATAACGCAAATCCGGAGGATACTGCCCCGCCGGCAGAAACAGAGGTCGTAGAGACGGAGGTCGGCTCCGTGACAGCCGAAACGTTAAGAGTACGTGAGGAAGCCTCCTCGGACGCGAATGTTATCGGCTTATTGGAAAACGGACAACAGGTAACGATCATCTCGGAGGATGATGAATTTTACCATATAAATATATATGTACCGTCAGAAGATAATCCGGAGGACATGATGGAAGGATATGTAAGAAAAGATTACATAAAGGTTAATTAAGGGGATTTCATGCGAAATCCCCCTTTTTATCATACAGGAAATTGCGATAGTATAAATCATTTCGAGGAGAATGCACACGCCGATGCAGAGGAAATATGCCACTAAAGTGGCGCATCGGCGACGCGACGAGCAGGGGAAGAAACCTTCCCTACTCGATTTATATCAGCTCAAAATAGAATTTGTCTCCTGTATTACGTTCTTCACATTGTCCGCCATCTTGGAAACCATATCCATCGATTCCTGTATAACCTGTCCGTTCTCCGAAGTTTTATCCACATCCTGAATCGCATCCTGAACCGATTCCAAAAGCACAGAGATCGTATCGCTGAACTTCTGTATCACATCCATAATCTCACTGATGGCGTTCTTGATGGCGCCGTCATTCTCCTTTGCGGAGGCTACGGAAGCCTTGGAACTGTCGGACAATTCGCGGATATTGGAGGCTACCACCGCAAAGCCCCTGCCGGCTTCTCCTGCTCTTGCGGCCTCAATCGCGGCATTTAAGGAAAGGAGATTAATCTTGCTCGCGATGCTCTCAACATTCTGCGTCATAACATTGTAGCTTTCAATACTGTCGTTGATATGTCCCGCCGACTTCTTGATACCCTCGTTCAGACCGGAAAGCTTGTTCATATGCTCCGTCACAATGTTCATCTTATCCGTGGTATGCAAACCTGATATCCGAATTAAGTCCGCTTCCTCCTTGACGCTTTCGATACTGTCGTTTAATTGCTTGAATACCCCCATCAGCTCCTCGTTCATGTCGTATACCTTACGGTTCACGCCTTCTACCTGAAGCCGCTCCTCCTTGATGGAGCGCAGTATGTACTGATGGCAGTTCTCCTTCTCATTGATGCCCTTCGCCAATGCGATTGCCATTTCACGGCAGCTCCTAAAACCGCATGCGTGGCAGTCAAAATGCTTATCCTGCTCTGTTTCCTTGCCCAGCATCTTAAAGACGCGCTCAATATCCGCCTCCGTAACGTTGATGCTCTTGGTATTGTGCGCTTTATAGGTACGGATATAATCCTTCCAATTCAAGGTCTTATCGAATTCATCAAACTGCAGGTCATGATTTTTCTTCGTTTTCGTCTTACGACGCACGCTTTTCGCGTACTGCTCCACCTCATGCATAATATTATTCATGGCAAAGCAATGGTAATCCACACCGGTCGCAGGTCCGCCATTACAACCGTCCTTACAGCTCAGCACATCAAATACGGTTGGCAGGTCGCTCTGCTTCTGCTTCAGGTACAAATCCAAATCCTCATATAAGCGCTCCGTACCGGAGGTCTCTATAATCTTCAGATTCGGAGCATGGAGCAGCAAATTCTTGGAAAGGCCGCCCGGCAGGGGATAAATTGCGCCCTCCAAGCCGACAACGCCGTCAAATTCAAACTCGCTGAATGTCTTTGTCTTGGGAAGCTGCACCCCGTTCTGGTTCAAATAATCCCGCAAATGCTCCATTGTAACATTGAAATCAATGACTCCCGTATCGTGGAATTCGTCTGTCTTGGCGATACAGGGTGAGATTGCCGCGATTTTCCCGCGATACCCCAAAACCTTGCGCAGATAAATTGCCAGACACATCATCGGGCTTTGAATCGGGGAAAGGTTCGGTATCAGCTCCGTCCTGTTCTTCAGCACATAGTTGACAACCGCCGCGCAAGGCTGTGAAATGATTTTCGCATCCGGATGCTCCTGTAAATAACGTATATGCGCCCATGTGCAGATGTCCGCACCATAAGCAACATCATATATCTTCTTAATTCCCTGCTTGCGCAGCCATTGAAGAACATGTCGCCAATTACCGTCAAAGGAAATCTTGATGGACGGTGCCGCAATCAGGACTATTTCCTTCCCTGCCTTTAATTCCTTAAAAAATTCATCAATATCATCCCCATAGCTGCGGGCATGATGGGAACAGGCGCGGATGCAGGCCCCACACTTGATACACTTATTTTCGTCAACATGAATAATCAGCCTTCCCTCTTCATTTGTCTTGGCATTATTGGCGTCAATGACCGGACATGCCCTCACACAGGCATTACACCCCACGCATTTTTCGGTGTCTAACGATATCGCTCCCATAGTATGTTCTCTCCCTTCCCACATGCAAAATCTCGCATTGCTTCTGCATTTGTGAAACAATTTTCACTATTGTATTCATTATAGCAAAATCTTTTTCCTTTTTCCACCATTTTTGACAAGGAATCTGTATACCGTGTTCGTTTTTGCTTACCCTTTGTTGCCTTTACGGGGGGATTATGATAAAATATAAATATCCGTAAAAAGTATGCGAGGAAAAAATCATGCAAAACAAACGATATAAAACCGTATTCGTCACATTTGCTCTGGCAGTCTGCCTGTGCGGATGCGCAAAGACTACTGACGAAGAAAAAGCACTTGCCGCATTCTCCTCATCTATTGCCGGATTTACTTCGAATATCAAAGAGGCACATGAACAGATTAACAGGCTTGACACAACACAAGCCGATTCTCCCGCGGAGCTGTTGGAAATATTAGACAGCCTTGATGAGGAATTCGCCAAGCTTGCCGAGCTTTCGGTACCGGAGCAATATCTGGGCATTGAGGCGTTGGCGGATGAGGCGAGCCTGAATATGTCAGAAGCAGTTTCTTATTATCATTCCGCCTTTGAAGCGGAGACTTTCAGTGAATCGGATGCGGATGTTGCGTATCAATATTATAAGCGTGCCATGACGCGTATCGAATACATAGGCTATATTCTTGCCGGTGGGGAAATCCCTGAGAATGACCATGTAACCATCCACGAGGAGACGAACGACAGCAATATTATAGACCGGTGGTTTGATGACGAAGATGAGGACGCAGAAACAGCTTCCGAGTAATTTTCTCAGAAGCTGTCGCATCGCATACTATGTTAATATTTGTGACATTATGATACCGTTGGGTTATCGATAATACCGATAAACAGCGGTATTTCTTTTTCCATATCCATTATGATATAGAGAAACGGCTCATCAAAGTACACATCCTTCGGCTCCTCCTCCGGCTGTATCAACGCCATCGCTCGCATTACAACCTCGGTAGCCGCAGCCGCCTCCGTGCCCTCTTCATCCACGATGATTTTTGCCTTTTGGCGGACAAGATCAATATAAATATTGTTGTCAGCCTGTCCCAGTCGGTCAAAATTTGCGGCTGTTCCATCAAAAGCATCCTGCAATCCCATTTGCTGCAAACTGTCATTTAGTATACGGTCAAAGGTGATTTCAAATTTGGGGATTTTCAAATTGACTGTTGCAGTCTGTACATTTGCGATAAGTTCATGTATGACTTCAATGGTCAACCTATTATACAGCTCTCTTGTGGTATCCTGCCCCGTCGGCTTCAGTGCCACAAAGGATAAATTCGAATCCATGTATGGCAGGACAACACCCTCCGAAAAATCATTTGCAATATATTGCAGCCTTTTTTCGTAGTGATTCATCATATCCGTTTCAATGATACTTCCGTCCGCAAGCTTGAAGCTCTCGACATGCGTCTCATATGACGCAAAGGGAGTACACCATTTTGCCTTAAAATAAACGGTATTGAAAAGCGCAAGGCAGGCAGCTGTGTCCAACGGCTCCTCCATCATCTCCGGAATCAGTCCGTTCGTATTCTTCTCCACCCAGTTATTTATGTTATTCATGGTGTCTGTGCTTGAAATATCTGATTGAAACACTTCCGCATCCAGAAACGATTTCACGCGGCCAAGCCAATCATCATTCACGGCAAACTGATTATCAATCCATGCCGAGTTCGCAATCGCAAGCGTCATATCCTGTGTGTCCGCAGGCAGCGTATTCATCATATTATCCGCAAACACTTCCATCTCCGCACCCAACACCTCTCGAAATTCCTCGTAGGTATTGCCGTCAGCGCCCATCCCCGCCATCGAGAGCGCAAGATAAGCCGATACCGGTGAAAGCACGGGATTTTCCTCGTCCGTGTTTTCGGCAAACAGCGCATAACAGAACTTCTGAAGGGAAGCATAGTCCTTAATGGCATAGTCGATGCATACCCCATTGTTATTGTTCTCCATCAGATTAATCACCGGATTGTTTCCCGTATCTGTCGCCATGTTATCTCTCCCTTCCCTGTCCGATGCAACAGCCGCAACATTATCGTTTCCGGTGTTGCCCCCCTCTTCTTCCCGCTGCATCGCATTTACCTCCGCACCGACATTCCGTGCGCTGCTGCTGTCGGCACACGCGCAGAACAGTGCCGGAACGGCCGTCATTATTATTGCTGCCAAAATTTTTTTCTTCATATATTTACCTCCGGATTAGCTGACGCGGTAATGCCCCACGATTCGTCCCCATGTCTCCAAAATGTCCTCCTCATAGTCTGCCTGTATGGGGTTTGCGTTGTGAATGACAAACGGAATTCCGTCCTTATTGCGCTTATCCGAAACAATCCCGATATGATTTTCGAATATCACAATGTCACCGCCCTGCCATGCTTCTATATCATATACGTCCGTGGTAAGGGAATTTGTGGTATTTTTGAAAAAAATTTTTAAATTCCGAACGCGGCGGAAATCTATATTCTTATCCGGCTCCGTTATCCCATAAGCATCCGGGTGACTCAAAATATCCTCGTTCACCAGCTCCATCAGGTCATAGCCCGCTCCCAACAGTGCATAGGCAACCACATCGGTACAGACGCCGTATTCGTCATCAGGATAGCCGGTCCCATAATATTTACTCTTATATTGCGGATTGGTCTGAATATAGTCCCGCGCGCTCTGCAGAATATCCGTCTGATCGTCTGTCTGGTCTCCGTCCTTGTCAACAACGCTTACATACGGCGTAATTCCAAAGTGCTCTGAAACGTATGTCTTATGCGGAATATAGTTATACCGATACAGTATGGCAACTCCCCACGAGAGAAGTCCGACAGCCGCAAGGATTATCAGAACCGCCGCCAATCGCTTTCTTTTTCCCTTCAACTTGACAGCTCCTCTCAACGCCCGAAGGCGGTCTCATTCAGATTTATCAGCTCCATTGTGTCCATAT
>CAMWYL010000144.1 GCA_947178465.1 uncultured Lachnospiraceae bacterium
TGTTAAAACAGTAAAGGATCTTTTCAGTGTTCTTGAATGCCTCATCCTTCATTGCCTTTTGACGCTCCAACCATGATATGCTGTTCATTTTCTTAAATACTTCGTCAATGGTTACTGCTATCGTCTCTTTTATTTCTTTTGATACTGCCATGTTTTCTCCTTTCCGACATCAGTCTCTCTGCTGTCTGCACTGTTCTTCCAGTTCTATTATCTGCTCCAGTTTCCCTGCCAGTTCGCGGGTAGTGCCCAATGCAGTATTATACATTTTGCTTGCTATCTGCCTGCGGATACTGACCTGAAGTTCTGCCAGTTCCTCGCGGAGCCGCTCCGTCTGCCTGTCCGGATTCACCGGTGCAGTGCTGATCTTGGGTGCCTCCGTTTCCTCTGCGTCCCCGCCGACTTCCGCTGCAACGGTATCCGCTGCGGCACCGGGGACTCCGGCCTCCTCCGGCACTGCCTCCGGTGTCACCTCCGGGATGTCTTCCACCCGCATCTGCCCGGGAAGCGGTTTATATGTATCCTCCGGCACGCCGTTCTCCGTATCCATGCATCCCTCCGCATACAGCCTCTCTGACATCTCCAGAAAATCCGCATAAGACAATGCGTCAATCGCCGGCCTTTTGTCCTTAATATAGCGATGCTTAATGCCCTGCGCAAATCCATGGAACAGCAGCATACACAGGCTGCTTGAAAAAGTCCTGCTGCCGGACGGGCAGATTTCCTCCGCGAGTATCTGCGGCGTGAGCATTCCCGCGCCAAGCCTGTCCGCAAGCTCCTGTTTCTGTTCCTTCCAGAATGCCACGGTGATTTCCTCCAACGGCGTGCGCTCCGGTTCCTGCGACGTCGCATCCGATTCTTTTTCCGTCTCCTGCTGCCCGTTGCTTTCTTCCGCCGTATCCGCTTTTTCCCCTGCCGCCATCTGAACCAGAGGGAGCTCTTTCCGCTCCTGCTCTTCCAGGGCGCCGTCCTCCGCTCTCTCCAGCGCCTTAATCTCCCGTATCTGCTTCACGGTGGTATCCTCCGTTACCAGCGTAAAATCCTCTTCCTTCATGGTGAGCATTTCCTGAAGCTTGCTGTATCCGTAATTACGGAACTCCTCTTTTATCTCAGGGCTGTTCCCGTCCGTCGAAAACATCGTGTTGATGTCCATAAACCTGTTTGCCGTGGATTCGGACAGCCTGTACTCCTGCATTGCAAACTCCGCCATATTGCGGTATCCGTCCTGCCTGTACAGACCGTTATCCCGCACCTGCTTCATGTAATAGCCGATTATGATAAAATTATTGACCGTCTCGTTCAGCTTTTCCCTGATTTTTCCCTTTATCTCAACATAACCTTCCTGTGTAAACCGTAACTGCTCCATACCCATCCTCCTACATTGCCACCGGTATTCTCACCGGGTTCTCCCGTTCCCTGTCCCGCGCTGACCTGTCCGCTTTTTCCTGCGCCCGTGCCAGCGCTTTTTCCATAAAATCTTTTGCCTCTTTGGGCGCTTCCCCGTTGTATATAATACGGTTCTGTATTATAAGCAGCCGCCCCGAGCGCTCTTTTACCTCTACGGTACAGAATGCCTTTCCCGGCTCTTCCTTCCTGCGTATAAAGAGGATATTCGTCTCCCCCTCGACTGCCCTGTCATAATACTGCGTCACACAGTTGTGCTGCGCATTCCCCTCGTGCTTCAATGCAAGCCAACTGTCCGGTATGACTATCAGCATCTGTTCATCCCCGTAATCGAACAGACTTTTCAGGAGCTTTGCCCTTTTCTTCAGCTTTGCGTCACTTTCCTTACGCTTTGACGCCTCTTCCTGCTCCTGCATCATTGTATACTGCTCCGCGGCCTCATCATGCGCACGCTTCATGTCCTGCGGGAAGAATACCGATGCGTCCCCGATATCCATGCCCAGCTTCCGTGCGGCATCAAGATAATCCGCATAAAGGCTCATTGTACTCTTTGCATGTTCCATGTCTCCCCCTACCCCTAATTTCTTCAGATAGCGGATGATCTTATGCGGTGTCTGGTAACGGAAATATTCCAGCAGAACATGAGGGCCGATATATCCGTCTATCCATTCAAGCTGTTCATCCGTCACTCTTACCTCCATATCCCTGAACCGCTGTAATATCCGTACCATCCTGTCCCCTGCATCCATCCGCACGGCCTGGTTGAAATATTCCTTTGAAAGGCCTATGTATTCCCATGGCTTCCGCAGTTCCGCGTCACGCCGTAATTTGGTCAGCCCGCCTGAGTCAAGCAGATCATCCGTCACAAACCGCTTCAGCCCCATCTTCCAAAATGCTTCATACGGCAGCCGTCCCGATACCATATTATCCAGCATCCCGCGTACATCCAACCTCCTGCTTCCGACCGCCCTTACGATTTCGGCGACGGGGATATACTTTAATCCGGTATCCTTCAACACCCTTGTCAGGTTTGCGGAGTACAGTACCGACTTTGCATAGCAGCCGTACCAGTGGCCGTTATAATAGCCGTATCTCCCGCGCCCTGTCGTACCGGACTCGCACCACCTGTGTATCCCCGTGTTTTTAAACTCCCCGAATTCGTATTCGTGGTGTTCCCTCATCCGTGCATCCAGGATAAGCCTGTATTCCTCATACAGCTTTACTTCAGGTACATATCCCTGCTCACGGTGCAGCTTCCGCCCCGCTTCAAACTGTCGGTATACATAATGCACGCCATCCTCACATTTCTGCAGTATCGAGACCCTTGTACTACCGTCCGCATATTTCTGCCGCTTCCACCCTTTATAAGTAACACTGCTGCCGCATTGCGGACACCTGCCCTTCACATTATGCTCCTGCCTGCCCTTCAGCGGGACATGTCGCATGCAGGCCGTACAGTATCCCTTACTGCTGCCGTTGTCAAAGAAAAGCATATGGTTATCCCCAAATCCCTTCCAATGTACAAAGTGGTCAAAATTCTTCGGAAGCTCCGGCACCATATCCATATCCTGGTCAATCCGGTCTGTTATAATGCGGTGCCGTTTGCTGAGGCTGTCCGCCCTTACCACATTCTGGAAATCAAGCACTGCCTTCCATACGGAATCACTCAGTCCCGTATGGAAATATGTATTGACCAGTCTGCGGACCGTATCCGTCTGGATGCTCTTTCCCTGCGGCACATACAACGCATTCTGACTCTCCTTCCAATCAAGGCCGTCAATCTTTGCTTTTCTCCATTTTCCGGATACGCAGTCGTATGTATTGTCCTCTTTGTTTTCATAATCCAGAAAAATCCGAAACCGCGGCTCCCTATCCTTTTTCGCCAGATCCGCACGGGTAAACATATCCACCTCCAGAATATTCCCTTCCCTGCATACGGCACGGAAATAGCAGCCCGTCCGGTACTGCATGTATGAGTAACTTCCCCCGAAAACTTTTACTCTTTTAAGCTCCCCTTGGTCCTCTGCCGCCATTTTAAGCATTTTCGCCGTCGCGGTAAGCGGCCGTGTATTGAGCAGGCTCTTTTTTCTCATGGTACTCTCCTCCTATTCCATATAATAATCCCTGATAATCCGTTTTGCCGTCCCCATCCCGGGAATGCCCATCTCAACCGATACGCCCCCTTTTATGCCGGATTTCTCCAATATATCTTTGTCTATCCTGTATCTGTTTTTATAGGACCATTTCAACAGCGCGGCAATACAGCCCTTGAGCGTCTTATCTTTGTCCCTTACCTTTTCTGCAAGCGCCGTGTCGTCCATACAGCTTGTCTTGATATACTCCACCCAATCGGCCACCAGCTCAACGGGCTTCAGCTCCGCTGCCTCCACTTCAAGCTTCCCTACTGCCGCCATTGCGACGTCGCAGAACTCTTCAAGTCCTCCCTGCGCATACAGCTCCGCAAAGGCCGTATCAATCCCGTTCTCCTCCGCAAGCTTTTTCAGTCCTTCCGCATCACCTTCATTTTTCAGCCCTTCGGCTGCTTTGTTCAGCTCCTCCGCCGTCATGTTTCCGAAAATATCGAACATTCCGTTCTCCTTTCTCCGCGCCCGCAAAGGGCACGGCTCTGCCATTGTTTACGGGTTCCCTGTGATATATCAATCCTTTTCAGGACAAAAGGCTGCTCTGCCGGTACACCGCTCCTCTGCGACGCCCGATTTCTTTTACCAGCTCCTCCCTGTAAGGATGGTCCGGATTGAAGGCGAAAGAAAGCTCATGCTTTGAAGCCTGCACCAGAAGCGCCTTCCACTCTTCCGCATTCGCCACGGGCTCATTCCGTTCATTCCTCCAACCGTTCCCGTTCCACCGGTCCGCATATCCCTGCATGATACTTCCCTTTACATAGTCGCACTGCATATATATGGTCACATTGCAGGGACATATCAGAAGCTCCAGCGCTTTTGTCAGCGCAATAAGAGATATCCTGTTGTAGGTCGCTTCCATGCCGCCATAGACACTCCTCTTCTCCGCCTCCCCGGATGCCCTGATGAATTCCACCGCGGCGCCGTACCATCTTACCTGTTTCCGGGTTCCCCGGGAGTCAGTCTCAATATAGATATTCACATCCTTTTTTGCCTGCATCCCGCAACACCTCCTCCCATTTAGTATTTATGCGGTTTTCAGCCGTTTTGAGGATGATTTCCGCGCATATCCGACCATTCGGTCTCCCATTTAAGGAAAATCACGTTTGTCGGCTGTACGCTCTTTAAAATGTGCATATTCGACCGTTATGTATCAAAAATGCCTTTCCCATTTAGTAAAAATGCGGTTTCCGGGATTTTTGCATCCGGCTTTCTCCCCTCCCTGAGACGATACTCCGTATAATGCAGCCAGCTCATTCCCGTAAATGCATTTACTCCCGTCGCAATGGAGTCCTTATCTATGTAAAAGCCCTTTGTGGGCTTAGGACCATCCTGCAATATTTTGCACATTGTCCAATGCGTGTAGAGCTTCCTTACCGGTCGGGGCCTTACCAGATTCCGGGATGTACCATATTTCCGGTATTCCTTCTGCTCACTCTCCGGAAGCAGACTGAGTTGTCGAACACTCTGTTCGTCCGGCTGCTTCACGATATACGCGGCAAGCTTCGCATACCCGCCTGACGCATAAAGGGATTCATAATTTACCCTGCCATGACTCCACAGCTCCTGAATCAGGATATCCGTCTCCACGGCGCCACGCAGCCTGTTGACAAGAATATGGATATGGACTCCCCCCTGCTTCCCGATCTCAATCCTGCGGATCCATTTCAACGGCTGTCCCGCTTTCTTATATGCGTTCCTCAGCCTGTCCGTAAAACGTTTGACGTCTTTCCGGACTTCCCAAATTGTTTTTCTTGTCCCCTTGGGATATTTCAGGCACGCCCATACGTCATAAGGGTCAAAGTTTTCTTTTATCAACCTCCTGATATACTTCTCGCGGTTGAGTTGATTCTGCTTTGCCATCTGCTCAGGCGTCGGCTTTTTCTTCGGCGCCCGCTTCTCTCCCTTTGCCCCATAGTTGCCTTTGTAGTTTATTTCATTCTCTATGGAGTCCTTACTAATCCACTGCTTGAGCTCGTACATATGTTCTACTCCTTCGATTGGCATATTGAGGGGGACAAGCTAACTTTAATATATTAATACGGTTACCAAAACAGGCCGCAAATCCCCTGTCCATGCGGTATCCCGGAGCCTGTCCGCCCCGCGTGCATTCCCTGAAAAAAGGTAAAAAAAATAAAAGCCTGCCTGTTCAGACATTCATTTACCCGAAAAATAATGGTCTCCTACCTGCCGCCACGGCGTACCGTACTCCGGCCATCCGCCCGATGCAAAATAATAGATCCCCGGATAGCTCCTTTGCTCCAGCTCCATCCGCACGGCCTCATAGGTCTCCTCTGTCGGCTCCGCCCTGTCCATTGCACCGTCCCAATAGCTCGTAAAATGATACGGCTGTGTGATCACGTCCCATATGGTATCCGGAAAATCCCTGTCGTCCACGCGGTTCAGGACCACATCCACAACAAGCCGCTTCCCCGTAAGCCCCTGATTGCCTGCCTCGGCCTCCACACAGCAGGCCAGCAGTTCCAGACTGTCATAATACTGCTCTTCCTCCAATTCCTCCGGCGTTATAACATACACTTCCGGTTCCGCCCGTGCCGTCGGAACCAAAGCCTGTGCGTTCTCTGTCACCGCTACCGCTTCCATATTCCGCACACCACACTGCTTCCATATCCGCGCTTTCTGTCGCAGGGGAAGGAGCTCATATTGGCGAAAGCACGCTATCCCTGCTGCCATACAGAACACCACCGCAAAGAGTATCAGGGCATATTCCGCTATTCTTTCAATCCGTTTCTTTGTCTTTGCCCATCGTATGCCATATACGGCTTGTCCGATCTGACCGCTTTCACGCGGTTTCATCCTCATGTTTATCCTGCCCATTCTCTGCTATTCCTCTCTGTATATTGTAATATAACTCTGTCAGTGCCTCCGTCAGACGTTGGGACGTATCTTCCGAATACTCCACCACACATGTATATTCCGCGCCCTTCGCCATAGGCCCACCTCCTCGTTAATAACTATGCGTGACAGTTTGTACATCATTCCTGTGCCTATCCCTGCTTATCTCCACAGCCTTCCGCCGCAGATGCTCGGTCAGCCAATCCTTTTCCTTCGTTGTAATACGCTCAAATGAGTAGGCGCTTGATATCATTCCCAATATGATGCCCTGACGGCTTGTACTGTCATGTGCCGTCAGATTATCTATCTGATTTTCAATTATTTGTTTATGGTCAACTTCGTACGTCTGCATATGTTCCCTCCCGCCTCACCGCCTGCTCCGACCGTTCAGCCATCCTCCCTATATCCGCCAGCTCTTTATCCCGAATTGCCGTGGAATACGCGAGCATCATTATTTTTCCCTGCTCTGACAATCCCTTATATATCATATGGATCTCGTCTACGTCCTGTTTCTTCTTTGTTATCTGCATTCCGTCACCTCTTCTCTCTGTAGTTATATTTCTTGCCATTTCCCATCCCCTGCCTTATACTGTACTCACAGGCTGTTGCAGCAGCCGAGTACAAATGAAAGGAGAATGCATATGGATTTTTTAGATGATTTTGATGCCGCGAGCCTACGTGAATTGGCTGAATCTTCTGATTTACCTTATGGGACAAAAGCCAGTCACCAATTTAAAATCTTAAAAGAATATATTGATGATTTTCAAAACAGCCTTGATTCTGAACATGAAGTTGGAATGTATTTATCGTGTTTTGGTCAGAATATTCTTTTAAACGTAACGCATATTGATTATGAAAACCCTGTCTTAATAATTTTCGAGGGTTATGTCGAGGGACAAGAAGCTACGCTCATACAACATGTGAATCAATTAAACTTCCTTCTCATTTCTGTTAAAAAAGATGCTTCTCGTCCGAAACGTCAAATCGGTTTTTCTTGCTCTGAGCCTCAAGAAGAATAGCTTCTATACGCTTCAAAGTACGTTCAATACTTTGAAGCGTTTTTTCTTCCCCACCAGCCACATTAATCAAATTCCCTGTATCGTTAGGGTAAAATATCGGCTCTCTTGGTTGTTCCATCTCCCCTCGCCTCCTCTCCGTTTCTATGTGGCTATTATACGTCACTAAGAAACAATTGTCAATCTTTTTTGTTTTCTTTGTGACGTTTTTTATTGACACACAAATTACTGCGTGCTATTCTTTGTCTATGGGGGTGAAGGAATGACGGTAAATGAACGAGTTAAAATAATAAGAGAAATGGAAAACCTCACTATGGAGAGTTTCGGTAGTAGACTTGGTGTCGGACGAACTGCTATCTCAAATATTGAGAATAGCAGGCGAAAGGTTACTGACCAAATGATTAAGTCTATCTGTCGCGAGTTTGGTTATAATGAGGCATGGCTGCGTGATGGTACTGAGCCAAAGCGGCCCGTGATTGATGAAGATGTGGAATATGGACAGATC
>CAMWYL010000145.1 GCA_947178465.1 uncultured Lachnospiraceae bacterium
ATACAGGTAGATGAACAGCCCATATTCGAGAACCCGGCCATGAAGGGAAAGATTTTTTATATATCTGATGACCAATATTTCCTGCCGAACGCGACGCCGCAGGATATGGCGCGCTTTTACAGGGATTTTTATGTGAATTTTGATGCGGAGCGGTTTATGGCGATGCTGGACAAGTTTGCGCTGAACCGCAGAGGGAAGATCAATACCTTCTCCAAGGGAATGAAGAAGCAGATTTCAGTGCTTTTAGGCATATGCGCCAATACCGAGTATCTCTTTTGCGACGAGACCTTTGACGGGCTGGATCCGGTGATGCGCCAGGCCGTGAAGGGTATTTTTGCGGGTGAGCTCATAAGCCGCGATTTTACGCCGGTCATTGCGTCCCACAACCTCAGGGAGCTTGAGGATATCTGCGATTGTGTGGGAGTTCTGCATCAGGGTGGCGTGCTTATGCAGAAGGATTTGGAGGAGATGAAGCTCAATATCCACACGATTCAGTGTGTATTTGGCAACGCGGAGACGGACGCGGCGCTGCTGCGGGTGTTGGATGTCGTAAAGGCCGAGAAGCGGGGTACACTCAATGTTATTACGGTACGTGGGAAAAAGGACGAGATTATGCAGACGGTGAATGCTTACGAACCGATTTTCGCGGAGGTTCTTCCGCTTTCACTTGAGGAAATTTTTATCAGTGAGACGGAGGTAGTCGGATATGACATCAAAAAACTTATTTTTTAAATTGATCAGACAGGACTGTAAGAGAAGAATATGGCTCCCGGTTTTGACGTTTATTACTTTTTTTCCGGCGCTTGAGGTCACTATGACGATGCGGCTGGAAGAGATTATCCGTCATCCGAAGGATTATGATTATACCGCGGCAGAGTATGTGGCGAATTACATATTCGGCAAATCGGGCGTTGTTTCCCATGTGGCATTCTGTGTGTGCGCCGTGGCATTTCTGAGCGCTCTCAGCGGCTTTTGCTATATGCATATAAGAACGCAGACGGATACTTATCACAGTATGCCCGTAAGCAGAGGGATACTGTTCTGGTCGCGGTATCTGTCCGGCGTGCTGCAGTTCCTGGTACCGTTTGCCGTGCATGTATTTATCTGTGTCGGGATTGCGGTCGAACAAAAAAGCTGTGCTCCGGAGGCGCTGCCGAATGCTCTTTGGTTCATCGTGATGGAGCTGTTGATTTTTGTGCTTTCCTACAGTGTGTGCATTGTGGCGGTGTGTCTGACGGGAAATATCATTATTGGAGTACTGGGTACGGGCTGTATGTTTTTTGCAAGCACTTTGCTGGCGCTGCTAAAGGAGATGTTGTTTCAAAGCTTCTTCCACACTTATATTACCTTTGCGGAAACAGAGGCACTTGCGTTCTCACCGTTTGGAATGCTGGTGAAGCTTGCGGACAGAATCAACGCCTGTTTTGCGGCGAGAGGAACGCTGGACTATGGCTTTATATGGGAATATCTGCGGATTTTTATTCCGGCAGCGGCAGTTTATGCGATGCTTGCCTGGCTGCTGTATCGCTTCAGGGCTTCGGAAGCGTGTGGCAGGGCTATTGCGTTTGGTGCGGCGGAGCCGGTTATTAAGACCTTGATTCTGCTTCCTGCATCCTTGTATTCGGGACTGTTTTTCGGACAGCTTGCGTCCTCGCAGCGTTTTTTCGGATGGTTTTTGTTCGGAGCCGTATTCGGGTTTATCATTTTGGGGCTTCTGATAGAGGTTATCTTCCGAATGGATATTCGGGAGATATTCGGACATAAAAAGCAGCTTGCCTTCAATGGGGTATGTTTGGCGCTGCTCATACTGATATTTGCAAAGGATGTACTGGGCTTTAATACCTATGTGCCGCTTGATGTGCAGCTGCAAAGCTGTGCCGTTTCGATAAATGGTGTTCTTGATGTGACGGTAACGGATGATACAAGGAGTGACCGGTTTGGACGGTATTCCGTCTATTCGATGCAGAGTGCAGCGGAGTATCGGATGAATAACATGCAGATACAGGGCAATCCCGGAGTGATGGAGCTGGCAAGGAAGGCGGCAAAGGAAGGGCTGCAATACACATATTACAGCGGAATGGAGGAAGATCCGGAATATCAGGCGTTAAGGGAGCGGCAGAAGCACTACTGTGAGGTGGTATTCGGTTATCAGATGCTGAATGGAAAGACACTGTACCGCAGCTATATCATTGACCTTGCGGATGCTGAGACATGGAGGCTTTTAGAAGAGATATTTGATGACTATGATTATAAGATTGGCTCCGCACCGGTATTAAACAGCGGATGGAGCCAAGAATATACGGAGGTTTATTGCAGAAGCAACTTTAATGCGGGGGAGATAGGACTTACGCCCGGAAAGCAGGCAAAGCTTCTGGAGACCTATCAGTCGGAATATCTCCGGATGAAGCTGGAGGATGTGCGCAATACTTATCCTGTCGGAAGTATTTTGTTCCTGACCCAAAAGGAGGCGGAGGAATTTCGTTATTCCGGGTATGGGAGAGGTGAGTATCTGATATATCCGCAGTTTACGGAGACAATCGCACTGCTGAAGGAATACGGCTTTGATTTTTATGAGGGAGTGTCGGTGGAGACCATTTCGGAGATTAAGGTCTACGCCGGTCAGGAAGATGAAATCATGGTGTTGTCCTACACGGATAAGGAACAGATTGCGCAGCTTCTGAACTGTATTGTGTGCGGAGCTGTCAGAGATGGGAATTATGCGTGTGCAGATGAACTGTATGAGGATTTCATCTATTGCAGCATTAGCGGAGCCGTTACGGCAAGCGAGGGCTGGAATCGGTACTACTTTAAAAAAGATATGATACCTGATTTTGTTTTGGAAGAATCCGCAGATTTATACAAAAAATGATTAACAAATACATTTTGTTATGGTATGCTATAACTGTTTGAGATTATGCTATTAAGAATGGGGGATTATCATGGGTAAAACAAAATGTGTGGCGTATGTGTCTACTTATACCATGGGAGATAATCATGGTATAAAAATATATGATGTGGATATGGAAACGGGCAGGATGGCGGAGAAGGCGAGTGTTGAAATCACGAACTCCTCATATCTGACGATTTCCCATAACGGCAAATTCCTGTATTCGATTACGGATTTTGGGGTGGAATGCTTTAAAATCTTACAGGACGGGAATCTTGAATTTGTGAACACTGCAAGCATAAACGGTATGAGAGGCTGCTATCTTTCAACGGACTATGAGGACAAGTTCCTGTTTTGTGCAGGCTACCATGACGGAAAGATTACCGTGCTTCGCCTGAATCAGGAAACGGGAGCGGTTGGAGAGATTACGGAGGAAATCTTCCACAAAGGTCTTGGAAGCGTCGCGGAGAGAAGCTTCCGACCGCATATCAGCTGCGTTAAGATGACGCGGGACAACAAATATCTGTGTGCGGCAGACCTTGGAATTGATTATGTAAATGTTTATCGCCTTGATCACGAGCGGGGAACGCTGCGCCAGGTGGACATTATCCGCTGTGAACTGGAGTCGGCGCCGCGCCATGTGAAGTTCTCGGAGGACGGACGCTTCCTGTATGTTATCAGTGAGTTGAAGAACTGTATTGATGTATATCACTACTATGAGGAGGATGATCTGCCGTTCTTTGACTTGCTGCAGACGATAGAGACGACGGACAAGTATATGGATCACGGCGTTGCCGCAAGTGCGCTGAATATCTCTGTTGACGGGAAATACATAGTTGCCTCCAACGCAGGAGAGAACAGTGTTTCCATCTATGAGATAAACCAGGAGACGGGAGAGCTTACCAGACTGTTCACGCTGCCTATCAGCGGAGAGTATCCGAAGGACGCTTCGCTGTTCCCGGACAACAAGCATCTTGTAAGTCTGAACCATGAGTCCAATACGATGACCTTCTTCCGCGTAGATTACGAGAATAAATACATTGTAATGAACGGAAAGGAAATGCCGATTAAGCAGGCAAACTGCATTATTTTCCATATGTTAGAGTAATGCAGCGCGTTGCGCGTAAAAAAGGGCCTTCACATTAATGTGAGGGCTCTTTTGGTGTGTAGAAATTTTTGATTTTGTCAACCTGTGCGGTCATATTTTGAAGCAGCAGGTCCAAAACCGTAATGGCCGTCATCGCTTCGACAACGACAACTGCTCGTGGAACGATAATCGGGTCGTGGCGTCCCTTTATTTGAAGTGAGATGTTTTCACCGGAGCGGTTTACCGTGTCCTGCTCGCGAAAGATGGAAGGTGTCGGTTTGAAATGTGCCCGCAGTAAGATGTCTGCGCCATCACTGATACCGCCCAGGATGCCGCCCGCGTGGTTGGTTGCTTTTACGACTTTTCCGTTCTCCATACGGAAGGCGTCGTTGTTTGTGGAGCCGTTGGCGGTGGAAGCCTGTATACCGTCGCCGACTTCAAAAGCCTTTACCGCGCCGATGGAGAGGATTGCCTTTGCGAGATTTGCGTCAAGCTTGTCAAATACGGGCTCTCCAATGCCCGCAGGGAGATTTTCGACACGGCAGGCAACGATGCCGCCCGCGGAATCAAGCTGCTCCATGCACTGCTTTAAATACGCTTCGGCTCTCTCGGAGGCATCCTTGTCCGGCATACCGGTCTTATTGCTGCGCGCTTCCGCAAGGTCAAAGCGGTCGGGTGAAATACGAATGTCTCCTATAGCCTCTGTATAGGCGGTAACCGTGATACCGAGCTCCGCTAACAGCTTGGAGGCGATGGCTCCGGCCGCGACGCGCCCGATGGTCTCACGCCCGGAGGAGCGTCCGCCGCCGCGGTAATCGCGGAAGCCGTACTTTTGGTCAAAGGTGTAGTCCGCGTGTCCCGGACGGTAGCAGGAGGCGATGTCGCTGTAATCCGCCGAGTGCTGTGAGGTATTCCGGACCAGCATGGAAATCGGGGTACCGGTTGTTTTGCCTTCAAAGATACCGGATAAGAGCTCTATGCTGTCGGCTTCCTTTCGTTGGGTGGCGTAGGGGGAAGCACCCGGCTTTCTTCTGTCGAGAAACGCCTGAATGTCTGCCTCCGCCAAAGCAAGGCCGGCAGGACAGCCGTCAACCACTACACCGATGGCGGCGCCGTGGGATTCGCCCCATGTTGTTATCCGAAAAATGTTTCCATATGATGAACCTGCCATTTTTTCCCTCCGTTTTCTCATAAAACCTGCCGGTTTTGGTGTGAAATGGCAGGTTTCTACGATATTTGTGTCAATTTTTTTGATAAAAATTCATTTAAGTCTTGAAAATATGTAAGTTTGAGTATACTATTATAGTTAGTTCAGTATCATTATTCTTCGTAGTAATAGTAACAGAAACAGGTTACAAAAGCAAGCGATGGAATAATATATCTATATATACATTTGAGGATGAATTGTTATGAATGGAACGTGGAAGGATAATTTTACAGCGAAGATGCGGCAGCAGGGAAGTAAACACCCGATTATGAAAGCACCGATAGGGGTGTTTACGTTGTTTGTTGTTGTCGTTTTCAGTATCGTAAATTACTTTGTCCGCAACACAAAGCGGTTTGGCTGTGCGATGCTTGCCGTGGTATTCTTCTTTGCAAGCAGTAGCTTTTCTTTCCCGCCGCAGGAGGAGGACATTGTGTTTGCGATGGGGGATGAGTGGACAAATCTGCAGGAAAGCTATGAATACGAGCCGACCAAATTCAACATATCCGAGGAAGAGATCATTGATGATGATGATGTCATGGAGGGCTATGACAATGCGGAGTTGGATGTCTCAATGGATGAGATCGATCAGTATTCGTTTGATGATATCCTGGCGGCGAATGAGGTGACG
The DNA here is from genome assembly GCA_947178465.1 of uncultured Lachnospiraceae bacterium. GTDB lineage: Bacteria > Bacillota > Clostridia > Lachnospirales > Lachnospiraceae > COE1. Next base: position 5,810 of record CAMWYL010000145.1, read on the forward strand.
ACGGGCAATGGCAGTACGGAGCAGATTCCGCTTTCAGGCCTTTCCAAGGATGATTGGCAGCTCGTACTGGTGAACAAGCAGCACCCCGTACCAGAGGATTATACCTTTACGCTCGGTACGATCAAGGGGCGCATGAAGTGTGACGCAAGAATTATTGATGATCTGATGGATATGATGCAGGCCGCAAAGGCGGACGGGATTACGCTGGTGGTATGTTCTCCGTACAGAGATTACAATCGGCAGACGGTCTTGTTTAATCGTAAAATTGACTATTATATGGGGAAGGGTTACTCCTATCTGGAGGCATATAAAATTTCATCCATGACGGTTACCGTTCCGGGGGCGAGCGAGCACCAGATTGGCCTTGCGCTGGATATTGTCAGCACGACATACTCTGCTCTTGAGATTAATTTTGGCGAGACAAAGGCGGGATTATGGCTTAAGGAGCACTGTGATGAGTACGGCTTTATTCTCAGATATCCTCAGGGGAAGGAATACATAACAGGCATTCAATACGAGCCGTGGCATTTCCGTTACGTGGGGAAGGAAGCCGCTGCAAATATAATGGAGCGCGATATTACTTTGGAGGAGTTTTTGGAGGAACTGGAATAGGGCTTGAAATAAGATTTAAAAGAAAGGAATATACCGATGTATAAGCTGTTAAAACAGGAAGGACGTGCGAAAAGGGCGGAGGTTACGACCGTCCATGGCACGATACAGACACCGGTGTTTATGAATGTGGGTACAGTCGCCGCGATAAAGGGGGCTGTATCCACATCCGATTTAGAGGAGATTGGTACACAGGTTGAGCTGTCGAATACTTATCATCTGCATGTGAGAACCGGTGATGAGACCATCAAAAAATTAGGCGGACTTCATAAGTTTATGTCATGGAACAGACCGATACTGACGGATTCCGGCGGTTTTCAGGTCTTTTCTCTTGCGGGGTTGCGCAAGATAAAGGAGGAGGGGGTTTACTTTAACTCCCATATTGATGGCAGGAAGATATTTATGGGACCGGAGGAAAGCATGCGGATACAATCCAATCTGGCGTCCACAATTGCGATGGCGTTTGACGAATGCCCGCCGAGTAAAGCGGAGCGTCGGTATGTGGAGGATTCCGTGGCGCGGACGACACGATGGCTGGAGCGCTGCAAGCAGGAGATGCTGCGGTTAAATGCCTTGGAGGATACGATTAATAAGGAGCAGATGCTTTTTGGCATTAATCAGGGAGCGATTTTTGAAGATATCCGGATTGAGCATGCGAAGCGCATTTCGGAGCTTGATTTGGACGGCTATGCGGTAGGCGGCTTGGCAGTCGGGGAGACACATGAGGAGATGTATCATATTCTGGATGAGACTGTGCCATATCTGCCGAAGGACAAGCCGACCTATCTGATGGGGGTTGGTACGCCCGCTAATATTCTTGAGGCCGTTGACAGGGGCGTTGATTTCTTTGACTGCGTATATCCGACGCGCAACGGTCGTCATGGGCATTTGTATACCAATCATGGGAAGATTAATCTGTTTAACGCAAAGTATGAGACGGACATGCGCCCGATAGAGGAGGGGTGCGGCTGTCCGACCTGTCGACGCTATTCCAGAGCATATATCCGCCATTTGCTGAAGGCAAAGGAAATGCTTGGCATGCGGCTGTGCGTGCTGCATAATCTGTATTTCTATAATACGATGATGACGGAGATCCGGGACGCGCTGGATGCGGGAGAATTTGCCGCATATAAGAAGCGTAAGCTTGAAGGGATGGAGAGTGGAGAGGTATAAAGGACGGACGAAGAACGCAAAGGCGCATGCCTTATCGCTCGTCAGGCGGGACTGTGGATGTGAATTTTCTAATGAGGGGGGAAAATATCAACATCCTTCGTCAAAGCCTGCCGATTCGATAAGGTAAGCGCCCCTTGCGTTCTTCTACGTATTGGAACCGGAAGGGAAGCGAACGGAAAATTTTGAGGGAATTGAAGAAAAGAGGTTGACAGTGAGAAATGCCAATGATAATGTTTACAGACAGACAGACAGACAGACAGACAGACAGACAGACAGACAGACACACAGACAGACAGACAG
>CAMWYL010000146.1 GCA_947178465.1 uncultured Lachnospiraceae bacterium
GATATACCGGATGTGGAAGGGGATTTGGATATTCCTGATATATCGGATGAGGAAGAGGATTTGGAAATCCCTGATATACCGGATGTGGAAGAAGACTTGGATATTTCTGACATACCTGCGGCGGAGAGGGATATATCTGCTGACATACCAAAGGAAATCAGTATTGACGGACTTGACACTGCGATTGAGGAAGCCACTGAGTTAGCGATAGCCGGTGAGTTGGATACGAAGGAGCTTGAAGTGGGAGACAGTGACGATTTAAAGCTTGAGGATATTGAAATACCTGATGCTGTCGGGGATGAGGTATCGGAAGCGGATGAAATAATAGGCGATGAATTGGAAATTGATGCCGCGGATCTCGATATTTCGGACGATGCGGCTGCGGATGACAATGTGGAGTTAGATGACGGACTGGATGAAGTCTTGAATATGTTGGATGCAGATTCGGATTCCGACTTGGCAGAGATCAACAGCATGCTGGAGAAATCAGATAACAATGAGCCGATTCAGGATGATATGATGGATCTGCTGAACCAGATGGCTGATAACGAGGCTGCTTTCATCAATGCGGAGGATGGCGTTGAAGGGGTAGAGGAGGGCGGTGTGGCTGCTCCCGAAACGGATAAGAACGCCGCCGAAAAATCCGTGGAGCAGGAGTCTGCACCGGAGGAGGCCCCGTCGGGAAAGAAGAAGACTTCCAAGAAGAAAAAAGGCGGAAGTGCGGAGGGCGCTTCCGAGGAGGAGAAGAAGCCGGGCGTATTCGGAAAGCTGTTTAATGTTCTGACGGAGGACTTGGTGCCTGAGCCTACAGAGCAAGAGCTGGAGGCGGAGAAGGCTGCCAAGGAGGCAAAGAAGCAGGAGAACCTGACGAAGAAAGAGGAAGAGAAGGCTGCCAAAGAGGAAGAGAAGAAAGCAAAGGCCGAGGAGAAGGAGGCAGCCAAGAAAGCGAAGGCAGAAGAGGCAGAGAAGAAGAAAAAGGAGAAACAGGCAGCCAAGGAAGCAAAGCTCGCCGCTAAGAAGGCAAAGGAGGAGGCCGCAGGGCCAAAGCCCAAGCGGATACCGCCGAAGAAGTGGGCGATTGGTGCGGCATTCGGTATCTCGGTAGGTGGCGCGATTCTTGTAGCATCAAGCGTGCTCTCAACACAGGGTTATCTGCAAAAGGCCAAGAATGCTTACTACGAGGGTGATTATAAGACAGCGTACCTCTCTACATACGGGATGGAACTGAATGATTCGGATAATCAGCTGATACAGAAGAGAAGTGAGACAATCTCAAAGCTTCAACGCAGATATGACTCGTATGAGACGAACCTCAAGCTGGGACGTGAGGTAGAGGCTTTGAATGCGCTTCTTGAGGGCATTACCACATATGATTATATCAATGCGGATGCGGAGCAGTATGGCGTGCTGTCAGAGGTTGATGCGATAAAGAGCAATATTTTGAGTACGCTTTCCGCGAAATACGGCCTGAATGAGGAGGACGCGAGGATTTTGTTGGAGGTTGAGGATCCTACGATTTATACGATGGCGTTGTATCTTATTGCGAATGGGGATTATATGGATTTTGTGAACGGAAATTATATGGATTGAGGGTGTTTCGTTTTTGGCACTTCGATAGATTGCACAAAAATTGTCCGATGACCACCCTTTATGTGCCAAGCTGTTCCGGCTTTTTGCTGCGGCTCAGAGTGGGCTTTGCAAAAGCCGGAACGGCTTTTTGACGTTCCATCCTGCAATTGAAGACTAAGGGAAATTTGACTTTGAGAGCTTAAAACAGATATTGATGGAAAGGCTGGAAAAACATGGTAGCAATCATTGATTATGACGCAGGAAACATTAAAAGCGTAGAGAAGGCAGTTATTTCATTAGGGGAAACTGCCGTTATTACCGGAAATAAGGAAGAAATCCTGAACGCGGACAGAGTGATTCTCCCCGGGGTAGGTGCGTTTGGAGATGCAATGGAAAAAATCAGAAGCTATGGGCTTGAGGAGGTTATTAACGAAGTTGTAAGAAGAGAAATCCCTTTTCTGGGAATCTGTCTTGGTTTACAACTTTTGTTTGAATCCAGCGAGGAATCGCCCGGTGTGCAGGGACTTGGGATTTTAAAGGGAAAAATTCTCCGTATTCCGGATAATGGGCTAAAGGTTCCGCATATCGGTTGGAATTCCCTAAGCTTTCCCAATAAAGGCAGACTCTTTGAGGGAATAGAGGAGGGGGCCTATGTGTATTTTGTCCATTCCTATTATCTGCAGGCGCAAGAGCCTGAAATTGTTGTCGCGACGACGGATTACGCAACACATATTCATGCGGCTGTAGAGAAGGGGAACGTATTTGCGTGCCAGTTCCATCCTGAAAAAAGCTCAGAGGTTGGACTGCAGATTTTGAAGCGGTTTGTGACGATTTAACGGAGGGCAGTTATGCATACAAAACGAATTATTCCATGCCTTGACGTCAATAACGGGCGTGTTGTAAAGGGCGTAAATTTTGTGAATCTGATAGATGCGGGCGATCCCGTGGAGATTGCGGCAGCCTATGACAAGGAGGGCGCGGACGAGGTGGTCTTTCTGGATATCACGGCGTCCTCGGACAACCGTGCGACCAAGGTTGACATGGTTCGGCGGGTTGCGGAGCGCGTTTTCATCCCGTTTACCGTGGGCGGAGGGATTCGGACGGTTGATGATTTTCGCGCGATTTTGCGTGAGGGCGCGGACAAGGTGGCCGTAAACAGCGCTGCGATTATGAATCCGACATTGGTCAGTGAAGCAGCCGATAAATTCGGCAGTCAGTGCGTGGTGGTTGCGATTGACGCAAAGCGCAGGGCAGACGGTTCCGGCTGGAACATTTTTAAGAACGGCGGACGTGTGGATATGGGGATTGATGCGGTCGAATGGGCGATGAAGGCAAATGAGCTCGGTGCGGGAGAAATCCTTCTGACAAGTATGGATTGTGACGGGACGAAGAACGGCTATGATATTGAGCTTACACGGCTGGTATCGGAGAATGTATCCATTCCGGTCATTGCCTCCGGCGGAGCCGGTGCACCGGAGCATTTTTATGAAGCGTTGAACGCGGGAAAGGCGGATGCGGCGCTCGCGGCATCTCTGTTCCATTTTAAGGAGCTGGAAATCAGGGAAGTGAAGAAATATCTCAGGGAAAACGGTGTATCGGTACGATTATAAGCTTTAGAGAGAGGATGTACGATTATGGCAATGATAGATAATGATTGGCTGGACTCCATTAATGATGAGTTTCGTAAGCCATATTACAGGGAACTGTTTACTTTCGTAAAGGATGAATACAGCAAGGCGGTTATTTATCCGCCAGCGGATGATATTTTTAATGCGTTTCATTTTACGCCGCTAAGCAAGGTAAAGGTGTTGCTGCTGGGGCAGGACCCTTATCATAACGTGAATCAGGCACATGGACTGAGTTTTTCGGTGCTTCCGAGCCAGCCGGAGATTCCGCCCTCGCTTCAAAATATATATAAGGAGCTTCAGGACGATTTGGGCTGTTATATACCAAATAACGGATACCTCAAAAAGTGGGCCGAACAGGGAGTTCTGTTACTGAATACGGTGTTGACCGTGCGGGCGCATCAGGCGAATTCGCATCAGGGACACGGCTGGGAACAGTTTACGGATGCCGTCATTCAGGCGGTGAACGCGCAGGACAGGCCGATTGTGTATCTCTTGTGGGGGAAGCCCGCACAGAGCAAGATACCGATGCTTACGAATCCGAAGCATTTGATTTTAAAGGCGCCGCATCCGAGTCCGCTGTCAGCTTATCGAGGGTTCTTTGGGTGTAAGCATTTCAGTCAGGCAAATGACTTTTTGAAAGCGAATGGGGTGGAGCCGATAGATTGGCAAATAGAGAATTTGTGAGTTTTTTCGACTGGTAAATGTAAGCTCTTGTAGGAAGTAGTGGCATGGGGTTAGTGTGAAAAATACATCTAAGGCAGTAAAAAACACTGCCTAAGATATATTAAATTTCACACAGGAAAAACGCAAAAGACAGCGTTTTTCATTTCTATTTGAGCCACCGAAGGCGGCATGGGGGGTTTATGAAGAAAAACGGATGTGTGTATAAAGTATTGAAAGAGATATTGGAGTGGTCAAAGGTCGTATTTTTTGCGCTGTTGGTATCTATGCTGATTAAGAATACGGTTGTAGCCTGTGCAGTCGTTCCGTCCGGTTCGATGGAGCAGACGGTAGAGACCGGAAGCTGTATTGTCATTAACCGACTTGCGTACATATGCAGCACGCCGCAGCGGGGAGATATTGTGTCCTTCTATTATCCTGATGATGGTGAGACCTTGTATTTAAAGCGGGTGATGGGACTGCCGGGGGAGACAATAGAGGGAATTGACGGACAGGTCTATATTGACGGTTCAGTGATAGAAGATTATACGGAAAATAAGTTTTATGAGGATTTCGGTCCCTATACAATACCTGACGGGTGTTATTTTATGATGGGAGATAATCGCAGCAATTCATGGGATTCGAGATATTGGCAGAATAAATTCGTGAATTTATCGGATATTATCGGAAAAGTGGGATTAGAATATTATCCGAAAATTAAGGTATTGAAGTAGGGAAGGGATATCGATGGCAAAGCAAAAATTGATTATTATAGCAGGTTCTCCCTGTGTGGGAAAAACGACGGTGACGGATAAGCTCTTTACTTCTTATGAAAACAGTGCTTTTTTTGACGGAGATTGGGCATGGTGTGTTAATCCTTTTTCTGTGGATGATCCGAGATTGAGAAACGGTGATAAAACGATGTCCTTTGCATTGTCTACCTACTTGAATTCAAATTTTGATTATGTCTTTTTTTCGTCGGTAGTTGCTGTGGACAAAGCAATCCGTGAGGCGATATTGAAAGATATAACGGCAAAAGATTATTCTGTTTTAGGTTTTACTTTGACCTGTTCAGAGGAAACTTTGCGTGAGCGTCATAAAAAACGTGGAGATGCGAATGAGTGCTCTTTTTTCTGGCTTCATTTAAAACCGTATGAAGGTGATTATGTTATTAACACGGATAACAAAAGTGTTCAGCAAATAGTTGATGAAATGAAAAATATTATAGATAATGATGGAATGGAATAATGGAATTTTTAACAAATGATTTAATACTGCGAACCGTAACTGATAACGATATTGATGAGATAGCCAGGATGTGGGAATACCCACATAAAACAACGATTGATAAAGCATACGAAGCTTTAAAATATATGGAAACTACCCATATTAAAAACCGACAGAAATCAATTTGTCATTTATGCTTAGGTGTATTTTTAAAGGAAAATCCAAATGTGATAATAGGCTGGTGTGGACTGGACGGTGAAGCTGAAAAGGGAAAAACCGTCCTTTTTTATATGATTGATGAAAAATACCGTAATCGGGGCTATGCTACGCAATGCACTATTGAGTTGATAAATTATGCGTTTAATGATATGGAATATGACATCATTTATGGAGGTTGTGCAAGGAGCAATTCAGAATCGTATAGGGTAATGCAAAAGGCAGGAATGGTTCAAAATTCCTTCTATGAAAATGGTGATTATATTTTTTCGATAGACAGGGAAACATTCTTAAGCGCGAAAGGATAGATTTGGAGGGGAGAATAAATTTATGGAGCATTGTGGGACACAGAGATTAGAGACGAACAGATTGATTTTAAGAAGATATGTGGTTGAAGATGCCGCTGCGATGTACAAAAATTGGGCATCCGATGATGAGGTCACAAAATATTTGACGTGGCCGACGCATTCGAGCCCGGAAATCAGCCAAAAGGTAACAGGGGATTGGGTGAAGCAATATTCCGACAAGAGCTGTTATCACTGGGCTATCGTATTGAAAGGCAATGGCGACGATCCGATTGGCGATATTGCTGTGGTAGGGATGAAAGAAGCTGTTTCGATGGTACATATCGGCTATTGTATCGGAAGAGCCTGGTGGCATAAGGGGATTACATCAGAAGCGTTAAAAGCGGTTATGGATTTTTTCTTTGACATAGTAGGTGTAAATCGAATTGAGGCAAGACATGATCCGAGAAATCCTAATTCAGGTAAGGTTATGGAAAAATGTGGGATGAAGTATGAGGGAACTTTACGTGGTTCAGATTGGAACAATCAAGGGATTTGCGATGCCTGTTATTATGCGTTGTTAAAATCAGAACGTTAGCTTCCGGGGAGGGGAAGGAAACGGCGTGAAGACGATTACTCCCCTCAATCTTGATTTTGGATAAAGAAATCAGGATGAAGGGAGTATTGAGAAAGCGTCTTACTGTTACGAAGAAATGAATTTCGTCATTATCTTGCAAGCCATCCGCCGTCAACCGCAAGGGTAAAGCCGTGGACATATGTAGAAGCATCTGAAGCTAAGAAAATAGCCGCGCCTGTGATATCCTCGGGAGTTCCCCAGCGTCCGGCAGGAATACGCGACAGGATTTCGTCGCTTCGCTGGCCGTCTTTTCTGAGATTTTCCGTGTTATTTGTTGCCATATAGCCGGGAGCGATGGCATTTACATTGATGCCGTGCGCTGCCCATTCATTTGCAAGCGCTTTGGTAATTCCCATGATGGCGCTTTTGCTTGCTGCGTAAGCCGGTACCCGCACGCCGCCCTGATAGCTTAGCATGGAGGCGATATTGATGATTTTTCCGCCTTTTTTGTCTGCAATCCAACCTTTGGCGAAAGTCTGACAGAGGAAGAAGACTATTTTTTCGTTAATATTGATGACCGCATCCCAATCCTCAACTGTTACGTCAACCGCATCGCACCTCTTAATGATGCCGGCATTATTTACGAGGATATCAACACGGCCACAGGCTTTATTGGCTTCCTCTACAATATGGGGAATTGCGGCCATATCCGATAAGTCTGCGATAATTTCCGTGAAGCTTCCCGAGAAGGCGGCGATTTTATCCGAGGTTTCCTGACAGCTTCTGCGTGCGACACCAATCACATTAGCACCCGCTTCTGCGTATGCTACACAAATTCCCTGACCGAGTCCGGTGTTGGCCCCTGTTACAAGGGCAGTTTTTCCTTTCAATGAAAACATCTCTAATGACATAATAATTTTTCCTTTCTGTGGATGAACAGCAGTTTCAAATTCATTTATGGGAAACGTCAAATTTATTTGTCGTCTGTTATAATTATACCGAATAATGGATATTGGGGCAATAAGAAATTAGATTACTTGACTTTCTGCACAATACATAGTATAGTGTTCCTGAAGAGAACCACTAAGGAGGCGCTGATTCAACCAACGTTTCCCTAAATGTGTTGCAAAAAGGCGGTGAAACAGGTGGAAAGTGCGGCTTCGGGGTCATTGGCAGAGAAGCTGATGCAGTTCGGGCTCACCAGGCAGGGGGCAGTCATTTATCTTTGCCTGATGAGAAACAAGGAGTTATCAGGATATGAGGCTTCCAAGATGACCGGAATATCCCGTTCCAATGTCTACAGTGCATTGGCCGGTTTGGTAGAAGAGGGTGCGGCGTATCTGTTGGAGGGCAGTACCAATAAATATATCGCTGTGGAAGTGGGCGATTTCTGTCAGAACAGGATACGCCGGCTCGAACAGCTAAGGCATGCGCTGGTCAGTGAGATTCCACGGGTGGATACAGCCTGTGACGGGTATATTACCATAAGCAGCCACAAGCACATTATGGACAAAATCCACACCATGTTGGAGCATGTGGAGTATCGGGCCTATATTGCTATGGAAACAAAGTATCTGGAGCAGCTTCGAGAGCCGCTTGCCCAATTGACTGCGGCAGGGAAAAAGCTGGTCCTGCTGGTAGATGAGCCGCTTGAAGAAGAGATAGCGGGCAGTATTGTGTATATTAC
>CAMWYL010000147.1 GCA_947178465.1 uncultured Lachnospiraceae bacterium
TCCTGATACAATACTGTTAAGTTTCCTTCATATTTCGGTGGAAGCGAAACAGATATGCAGTTATTTTCACCATTTGCGATATCAAATATAATTCCCTTTTCAATGTCTTTAACCACATAATGCTCATAGTTCAGAATCGGCAGTACAAGCTCTTGCTCCACATCGCTTTTATTTTGGCAAATATATGTATAGTTTCCATCTATTCGCCCTGCTTCCGCCACATCTACATCAGCAGCATGTTTCACACCGCTTATCTGTAACAGCGCTTTCTCTGTACCCTTTAATAAGTACTCCTCATCTCCGATATAAAATTGATTACAATCCGCCTCCGATAATACCGTAAGCATATTGCTTTCATAGGTAAAATGATAATAATAATACCCCGTACTTATCACACAAAGCAATATCATTGCACATAATACCACCTTCACCTTAGTTATCCCAAATTTTTCCTGTAAAAGCTCCAATGCTCCCACCGAAGCTGTCGAAATCATCATCGTTGCAATTGCAAGATACCGCCAAGGATATTGTATCATACACAGATACTTCGCCACCAAATCGCTTCTACACGCCAATGTATCCCACGGAAAAAATCTGCTCGTAAATAACAGCGCAACTATTCCCATTCCCAAGCATATCACCACACACTTTTCGACCGCGGTATGAGTTTTTTTCATTTTATATTGCGCATATACCCACAATGCAAGTGCTATGCCTATGCACAGTGCCGGTCCCAACGAAAATCCCATTTCTTCTTGAGTTGTATTTTTTAGTGATTTGCCAACCCCCGAAAAGAACAGACTTACAAGCTGAACCGGATACAGCCCCTGCTCTTGTATTCTTCCCATCCTCCCCGTCACATTGATATCCATGCCCATGGAATCCAACATTGGAACCAGGAACCATACACTAAATATCAATGTCAGACCCACTGTTTTCACTATACACAAAATCGTTCTTAGCCGCATTGTTTTACGCCAATTGACGATACATGCCATCCCGATAAATATTGCTGCCATTTCCGTCGATATCACATGACTTTGCACAACCCCGGCCAACCCAATAGCGGCCGGCAAATAATCTCCCGGCTTCACAAGCTCCTTGGTATAAATATTCCAAAATCCCAACACAATCAAAGGAAAAAAAGTCATTGCCGTAAATTCGCCTACTGCTGCCCTGGTGTATATATTAATCAACCGATATGGCGCAAGCGTGTACAGAAACACGCCCACTAAAGCATATTTTTCCTTCTTTATAATCTCCCTAAAGCAAAGATAAGAAAATATAATTGTCAACGCATTGTTCATTAAGATGTACAATTGCCAACACTGCCCCAACGGAACCTTCATCAAATACAGTAAGGCCGGTATATACAGCATTGTATCTCCATAAAACAAAGACGTGGCATACCCATAGCCATTCATCATATCTGAATGAATCCTGACAGGGAAATGACCATATGATAGTTCTTTAGCAATTGAAACAATTCGATTTATATGAAAGTCAAAATCATGTCCATAATAAATGTTATTGCAAAAGAGCGGAATGCTTGATATCATCAGCATTCCAATAAAAAACAACAGCCCTTCTTTTTTGTCCTGCGAAATATTCAAAATTTTTGTAAAAAATACGATATAGAGACCATCTGTCAACAAAAACAGCAATAAAAAGCCTATCATTCTTGTAAATCTATATAAAGGTAATTCCTTAAATACCAATTTTTGAATTTCCAGCTTTCCTTGTCCATCATATTGAACAAATACCTTTAAATCGTTTATCTTGGCTCCATAGTTAATCCATATGGTACTTGTTTTGCATTCTCTCCCGGCATTCAGGACTATCGCTCCCGCTTTCAGGGCCGCAGCGCTTCCCGCGGAATCCAATACTACGCGCCCTGCTGAATCTGTAACATTTTCGGGCACATTCTTTTGCAAATCATAATAAACCGATACTTCATATGCCCCTGATGCCAATTCAATCTCCCGTGATACTGTAATATTATCCTGCGAATCAGGCTCGAAAATGATTTCATCATTCTCAACACCAAAATCAGCCGGTACTATTTCAAGTTCTTTAGGCGAGGAAAACAAAGAGATGGCAAGCGAACCCATTATTAATAACTCTAATACTAAAACACTTGCTAATAAAAGATTTTCTCTTATGCCCTGTATTTTACTTCTCATCATAGCACTTCCCTCCAATAGTACTCCCTCTTATTTCATCCCTGTTTATGTTTTTTTGCCTTCTACATACTTTAATACCTTTTCACACGATTTTATTATTTTATTCTGTACTTTACTTATAAATTTCCCCACCTTACTTCTTCTCCGACGCAATTCCGTAAGAAAACCGACATTCATCCGATGGGAGTACAATATCCGGGGAAATGTGTTTCTTGCTTCGACCACAGACTCATATTAATTTATCACCGAACTACGATGGATTGCGAAAATGCTTTATTTTAGAAATACGGCTTCCGAAGGTACAGCCCGTTTCCCTTTTTGATATGCAGTATCTTCTTATTCTTTTTCACGAAAGACCACACCCGTATCCTAAGGTATATAGGCAATATGCGCTACGCGCCCCACAGCTCAAACGCCTTCATAAACTCCATGCAGTGGGACAGTTTCCTCTTCCCCATTTGGCAGAATGCTCCGGCATGCAGAAAGATAGATCGGAAGAATTGCAAATTCCCAAAGAATGGTCAGACTTCCATATTCCATTAAAAATATCAATAATCCGCTTCTTATCGAAGCAGCAGCAAATATACCAAAAACACTACCCACAAGAGCAGCAAGCCGATACGTCCCCAAATTACCCATCGGTCAAATACCACCTGTTCTTGGCCATCCGACTTCCTAATAAGACACGGCAAGTTAATTATTAAGAGTCCGATAACACATGCAACATACGCGGAATTCGCATATGGAAGCAATCCGGTAAATTCATGCTCACTCCCCAGAAAGGTCCGAACATCCGCTCCCTTTGCAATTCCTCTCAAGAAAAGATACTCAAAAGTCTTTTCTCCTCCGACAACCCATGACCACTTAAAAATGGAAATAAAAATCACTGCCCATCCCGCAACTGTCTCTAAAAGCATGGAGAGTCGAAGCTGGTATTCATTCTGAAACGCCAATATAGTCATGAAGGGAAGTAACAAAACTATCCAATAAACATTAATGGGCGTTAAAACCATAAAACAGGAAAATGTCAATGTAGGGATATAAACTGCCCATGACTTCCAATCTTTTTTTATGGCATACGCCAAAATACAAATCAGCAAAAATGAAACAACAAAAACTGAACTGTTTGCTACAAACGGTCCAAAAAAATTCTCTATCGTATTCACCTCAATCACTACTTCGTTTGCAATACCCTCACTACTGCCAACAGCCGTAGATGTCAAATCCGATATTGCTGTGAACGTGAATTCTCCAAGGAAACTCCCATGAACCAATTTCCGTATTATCAGATTGATTCCAAAAAGACTCCCCCCCAGAATTCCCTCCGTAATGATCTTAACAGGATTTTTTTGATGAAGCAGAACAAGTGGAACAAAGATCATCAGTGCCAACCACTTCATCGGAATAGCAATTGCGAAAAACAAAAGAAACTTTTTGGTATCTTCCTTCAGGTAATAATATATTCCCCATGTCATAAATGTTATTTCAATAATATCACACTGACCAATCTCAACCACCGGGAAGAAATAAAATGCCGATGTCAGCAGAAAAAGAGGAAGCCATTTGCGAATTTCCCTCCGCACCCCAAAATGCTCCGCAATACTGCATACAGCCTTTATAAAGAACACTGTCATCAACATTAAAAACAATTTACTCCATACCGCCCCCGCAAGACTGCCGAAATACCAGAAATCCTCTCCCGCAAGCGCAGCAAACGGATAAAACGGGATCATCCATACAATTAAAATCACCGCCATCGTCATTCCATAAGAATGGGCCGCTATATATTGCACTCCTCCGAAATCCCCATGAAAAATCTGTCTTGTCACCTGAAATGCAAAGTCCATCGTCCCCTGAAAATCGGAATAAAACATGGTAAACATAGCGAAAACTGTTATGATTATCACCGCTCCCCATTCAACGGGATTCTCACAGCCTTTTACCGTATCCCTGCATTTTCGCACCGCTTCCTTGATATGCGCCATCTTAAACCCTTTCATTCCAACCTCCATTTATCTGTCGCACAGATACCGGACTTCTCCTGCCTGCATCCTATACACTTCAATCTCCCGCCTGCATCACATATTCTTCAATCTGCTGTCGCATTTTTGTCTCCACATCCTGTCCCTGAAAATAAGTCTCCGTCCATACCACAATCTTTTCAATCGCCGTATCGATATGCCAAACCGGCTTCCAGCCTAATACCGATTTAATCTTGGAGCAATCCAGCTTCAGGAAGTTCGCCTCATGCGGCCCGCCGTCATGGCAGTTCTGCCACCGAATTTCCTTATGGGCAAGCTGCTGCCACTTCTCACAAAACAGCGTTACAATCTCTCCCGTTGTGACGCAGTCGCATTCATCCGGCCCGATATTATAATTCCCTGCAAGCGTTCCATCCTCATATTGCCTCCAGGCTAACATCAGGTACGCCATTACCGGCTCCAATACATGCTGGTACGGTCTCGTCGAGTACGGGTTCCGGACAATAATGTCCTTCTCCTGCTCAACCGCCCGAATGCAGTCCGGTATGATCCTGTCAACCGCAAAATCCCCGCCTCCGATCACATTGCCGGCCCTACAAGTCGAAATCGCAACGGCTCTGTCCGCAAAGAACGCGTTCTTATAGCTGTCCGTCACCAGCTCGGAACAGGACTTGCTGTTTGAGTAGGGGTCAAACCCGTTCAACTCCTCATTCTCACGATAGCCCCATTCCCACTCTCTGTTCTTATACACCTTATCGGTGGTAACATTGACAAAAGACCTGACGGAATCGGTTAAACGGGTGCACTCCAGTACATTCACCGTTCCCATCACATTGGTCTCATACGTGTAAACAGGATTTTTATATGACTCTCTGACAATCGGCTGTGCCGCCATATGAATCACAATCTCCGGCTGCACCTCCCGGAAGACTTGTTTCAGATGCTCCAAGTCACGGATATCTCCCACAACAGAATGCATCCTGCCTGCCATCCCGCACAGCGCAAACAGACTTGGTTGCGTCGGTGTCTCCAAGGCATAGCCCGTAACGTCCGCACCAACCATCAATAACGCCTCACACATCCAGGTTCCCTTAAAGCCGGTATGCCCGGTAATAAGCACCTTCTTATCTTTATAAAAAGATAAACTCATCATCCGTTTTCTCTCCCATCCTCTTGCACGGCCGCCCTAACTGTCTTCGCCATATAATCTATCATCTCATCCGTCATTCCGGGATATACCCCAATCCAGAAGGTATCCCGCATAATTCTGTCCGTATTCTCAAGCGAACCGACAACCCTAAAGCCCTCACCGCTTGCGCGCATCTCGTCAAAGCACGGATGCTTTACAAGATTTCCCGCAAACAGCATCCGCGTCTGAATGCCCTTGGACTCAATATACGGAACCACTTTACACCGATCCACGCCTTCCTTACATGTAAGCATAAATCCAAACCAGCTCGGGTCTGAATGCTCACAGGCAACCGGCAGAATATACTTGTCCTCCAGTCCGGACAACGCCGCCTTCAGTCTCGCAAAATTATGCTTTCTGCGCTCTACAAACGAGGGAAATTTGTCAAGCTGTGCACAACCGATCGCCGCCTGCAGATCGGTCGCTTTCAGGTTATAGCCAAAATGGGAATACACATATTTATGATCATATCCTAACGGCAGTTCCCCATACTTCCGGTCAAAACGATGTCCGCAGAGATTATCACGCCCCGACGGGCACACACAATCCCGTCCCCAATCCCGGAAGGAACGAATTGCCCTGTTCAAAGTGGGATTATTCGTATAAACCGCCCCGCCTTCTCCCATTGTCATATGATGCGGCGGATAAAAGCTTGATGTCCCGATGTCACCGATTGTTCCCGTAAACTTTACCTGTCCGTCAATCGTATAGGCAGACCCCAACGCATCGCAGTTGTCCTCTACCAGCCAGAGATTATGCTTCTCACAGAAGGCCTTTACCGCCGACAAGTCAAAAGGATTTCCCAACGTGTGTGCTATCATAACCGCCTTGGTCTTGTCAGATACGGCATCCTCCAGCTTCGTCACGTCAATGTTATACTGTGGGATTGTCACATCCACAAACACCGGAACCGCGCCATACTGTATCGCGGGCGTCACGGTTGTCGGAAAACCCGCCGCTACCGTTATGATCTCGTCACCACGCTTTATCCTGCGTTCTCCCAACAACGGGGACGTCAGTGCCATAAAGGCATTCAGATTCGCCGACGATCCCGAATTGACCAGAGAACAGAATTTAACGCCCAAATACTTTGCCAGCTTTTTCTCAAATTCCTCCGTATACCTTCCCGATGTCAGCCAAAATTCCAACGCGCTGTCCACCAGATTGCACATTTCCGCACTATCATATACTCTTGACGCATAGGGAATGCGGTCTCCTTCCGTATATTCCTTCTTTTTATGGAAGGTCTCACAGTATTCCTTTACTAAGTCCAATATCTCTTCCTTTGCCTGTGCTTCCGTCTTATTCTCGAACATATTCTTTCTCCTATCTGCCCACAGAACTGTCGGCCATATTCCCTCTCTACCACACTTTCCATGGAGCCTTCCCACTATTCCACAATTCGTCCAGCTTGTCCTTTTCACGTTTTGTATCCATACACTGCCAATATCCGTTATGCTTATACGCTGCCAACTGTCCCAGCTCTGCCACACGCTCCAACGGCTCTTTCTCAAATACGGTATCATCTCCTGAGATGTAATCAAAAATTCCCGGCTCCAAGACCATATAGCCCGCGTTGATGCGGTTTCCATCCCCCTGGTTTTTCTCCCGGAAGGAAGTAATTCTATTCTCCTGATCAATCTCCAATACACCAAATCTTTGTCCCATATTAACTGCCGTCATGGTCGCAATCTTATTTTGTGATTTGTGAAACTTTAGCAGCTCCCTAATATTTACATCGCTGACACCATCTCCGTATGTCAACATAAACGTATCGTTTTCAACATATGACTGAATTCTCTTAATACGTCCGCCTGTCATGGTATTTAATCCTGTGTCCACCAATGTAACCTTCCACGGCTCCGCTACGTTTGTGTGTACCTTCATCGCGTTCTGCTTTGTAAAATCAAAGGTCACATCACTGTTATGCAGATAATAATTCGCAAACCACTCCTTAATCACCTGTTGCTTATAGCCGCAGCATATTACAAATTCGTTGAAGCCATAATGTGAATACTCCTTCATAATATGCCAGAGAATCGGCTTCTGCCCAATCTCAATCATTGGTTTGGGCTTCAGATGACTCTCCTCACTGATACGTGTTCCAAAGCCCCCTGCCAAAATCACTACCTTCATATATCTTCTCCAATCTGATTAGTGTGCAATACACTGTATTTCCTCTTCCATTAATTTCAGATACTCTTTTGCAACATTTTCATACGAATACCTCTGTGCGCTTTTCCTTGCCTGCGTCCCCATGCGTTCCCTGTTTTCTGCGCAATATACAATCCCTTCCGCAATATCTTTTGCATTGCGGAATTCAGCGAGATATCCGTTTTCCAAATGCGTTATCTGTTCCTTGAGGCCTCCTACCGGAAACGCAACTACCGGTGTCCCACATGCCATTGCCTCACACGCCGTATAACCAAACGATTCTTGGCTCGACGGATTTACAAAAACATCCGCAAGGTTATAAATTTCGGCTAATTTATGC
>CAMWYL010000148.1 GCA_947178465.1 uncultured Lachnospiraceae bacterium
CCCCATAGCTGTGCCATACAACTACTCCTCCCTGTCAGCCGATTGACTGCCCTTTACCGTCGCTGTGTTCCGGCGGTCCAATTAGCAATAATGTTATCATATCTTGCGGATTGTTTCAAGAACCAATCCGCACCATCTCCCATTTTATTGCAAAATTCACCCCCTGCCCCCTGCCGCATATAATATCCTATATTCAATCAAAAAGGCGGCGGTCATTATGGAAGCCTGTAGCCGGCAAAGCAAATCCTTTCTTCGTCTTGACAGCATTGACTTCTCCTACTATGGAAACTTAGGCGAAACAAAGGTTTTGGAAAACATAAATCTAACCGTTGAAAGGGGCGAATTCGTCGTGCTCGTCGGCCCAAGCGGCTGCGGTAAATCCACCATTTTGTCCCTGATCTGTGGCTTACTGAAGCCTGTAAACGGATTTATTACCTTCTACTCGGAGGACTTTTCCACACCGCGCATCGGATACATGCTGCAACACGATCATTTACTCGAATGGCGCGACGTATATCACAACATCATGCTCGGCCTTGAGATTCAAAAGAGCAAATCACCTGAAAATCTGGCGTTTGTTGACGAGTTGCTTGAAAAGTACCATCTCTCCGATTTCAAGCGGCAAAAACCCTCTGCGCTCTCGGGCGGAATGCGACAGCGGATTGCCCTCATTCGCACGCTTGCCACACGCCCCGATTTGCTTTTACTTGACGAGCCGTTCAGTGCGCTTGACTACCAGACAAGACTCAATGTGTCCAAGGACGTCCGCAACATTATTAAATCCGAGAAGAAAACCGCAATCCTCGTGACACACGACATTTCCGAGGCAATTGCATTGGGAGATGTCATCTATGTCCTCTCAAAATCCCCGTGCAGCACCAAAGACAGGATACCTATAGAATTCGAGAAGAACGGCATCTGCCGCGATGAAATCAGAAGCTCTAAGCTTTTTCAGGAATATTTCGATGAGATTTGGAGGGAAATACAGGATGAAAACACGGATACATAAACCAAAGCCGCCTGTGCAGCCAGATGGACAGCAACGTTATATACAACAAAGACGCCGCCGAAAGCTTTATATCTTTTGGAGTCGGATACTGGTGTTTGCGGGCTTTCTCATGCTGTGGCAGATTGCCTCGGATTTCGGCTGGATTGACCGATTTTATTTCAGCTCTCCCGCCGCAATCGCACACCTCTTCGTGAATGATGTCCGCAATATGTCACTCTTAAGCCATATCGGAATTACCCTGTTGGAATCGACCGTAAGTTTCCTATTGATTATTGTATTTTCACTGTTGATGGCGACCTTCTTCTGGTTCCACCCGTCGCTTGGAAAAATGCTTGAGCCGTTCCTGATTGTGTTAAACAGCCTGCCAAAGTCGGCGCTTGCGCCTCTCATCATCGTCTGGCTTGGCACCGGCCCCAGAACAATTATTCTGTGCGGGATGTCCGTCGGTATCTTCGGATGCATTCTCAACCTTTATCAGTCCTTTGAACAGACCGATCCCGAGCGTCTCAAGCTGATTGAGACCTTGGGCGGCAGCAGGTTTCAGGCATTTATGAAGGTGGTATTTCCGGGAAATATCCCGACATTTATTTCTCTGTCAAAGGTCAATATCGGCCTTGCGCTTGTCGGAGTCATTATTGGGGAATTCCTTGCAGGAAGGAAAGGGCTCGGCTATCTGATTATATATGGCAGTCAGGTTTTCAAGCTTGATATGGTGATTCTGAGTATTGTCATCCTCTGCGTTATCGCGATGCTGATTTACTGGCTTTTGAGTCTTTTGGAGAAGAGGATGGAATTTTGAGATTGAGGTGCTTTTCAGCCGGTGGATTGCATAAAATATTGCGCGCTGCCTGACTGCGGCGAAAGGATTTTCTAAATATTCCGAGTATGGTTATAGCAACGGTCGCGACCGCCCACCATTCGCCATCCATGGCTCAGGGTGGGCTTTGCAGACTTCCTTGTCTGCAATCGCTGTATTTTTGACGGAATATTAAGAAAATCTCATTCGCCTTTGCAATGGCAGCTTGGCAACATTTTATGCAATCCACCTCATTGAAAAGACGTACTGCTTTGGTAGTTTGTTCTACGGATAAAAAGTAACCAAAACGCACAGTGCCTCCTGCTTCTATATGTTTTTAGGTATTATAAGTTATTCAACCGATATCATATGTTTCATAGCAGTTTAGCAATACCTCGCAATCACAATATCCTCCCATTTCTTCCATTTCCGCAATTACGGTTTCTATTTTATCTTGGGGCAGGTTATCTTTGAGCCATTGTTCTGTATGATGTAATGTATGGTCGCATGGAGCAATTTCTAATTGCGCTTCTAAGTAGCGAAATAATTTTTGCAATTTTGCCTTGCTAAGAATGTATTTCTTGTTTTGAGAAGCTTTCCATTTGTTCATAAGTGCTTTCTTTTCTTCTTTTGATAATACTGCCATGTTATCATTCCCTTTCAGCTTCCGATTGCCGCAATTTCTTATATACAGAAATACGCCGCTGAAAGAACCTTCAGCGGCGTATCAAGCTTTCGAAGGGACTCGAACCCTCGACCTACTGATTACGAATCAGTTGCGCTACCAACTGCGCTACGAAAGCTTACTATGTGAAAAACACATAAATTATTATATATCAGAGTTTTTAAAATGTAAAGTACTTTTTATATTTTTTATTTCTAAGTCCAAAAAATCTGCCGCAGTCAAAAACGTACACAAAGATTCCGAATTAATCATATCATCTTAATGAAACGCAAAAGCCTTGAAGTCAAAATCGCTTCCGGGCAAAAATGCAAACGAAACATTACACTTTCCGGTTATTCCGGCTATGGAAAAGCGTCTTGATACATATTCTTCAGCACCCTCAAATTCCGCCAGGACTCTCGTCTCCACACTTCCCGAAAATATAATGTGAATACTGTTTTTCGGCAGAGCGGACTTTCCGGTGATAATTATGGACGACGGACTTTTTTCGGTGAAATCAAATTCGCCAAAATCCAGCATTACGTTGTTGCCTATCCCTGTAACTGCATCGATTTCACGCGTAAATTTATCTCCATAAATACGCTCACTGTCAACGGCACGAATTTCAGAAAACTCCCTGTTGGGCTTGGCGAAGCAAAAGCCCTGCACATGGAAGCCATCGGCGGATTCCATAACCAAGGTATGCACCCCTTTGAGCGTTTTCGACAGTTTAAAGGTGTTTGGAATATAGGTCAGCCACTGCGGCGGTTCATGGTAGGTGAAATCTCCAATGAGCTCGCCGCCTTTTCCCGGAATCCCATCATAAAAACGGAGCTTAACCGGAGTTGTACAATTAGCATAAATAGGCACCGTCACCGTATCACTGCCAAGAGATCCGAAATCCACATTTTCAAACCCAAACCAGCTGTTCTCTCCTGCAAATGCCGCGCCCTGCTGAATGCCGTTTCCTGCATTTCCGCTTTGAACAGTAAACAAACCGCCAACGACAAAGCTGTATGGATCAAAACAAGCCGCACCCAGACCTTCACCCCTTAGCGGGAGCATTGACATAATATGATATTTATCTGTTCCGTTTTTACACAGCGCCCGCAGGAAAAACTCGCCGTCGCCGTTGCACTGAACCGTTACACTGCCATTATCCGCAGAAACAATCTCTCCTAAGTTAGATTTGATTCCGAGAACAGTAGTGATCTTGTATTCAATTTCGTCCCCATAGGAGGTATTCTCGGGAAAAATTTCTGTTTTGAACGTAATAACCCTTCTTTCGGGGGTAAATACTCTGTCGCTTCCCGAAAATGATATTTTTCGTACCGGAATATCACTTGTCTCATCAGGGCATTCTGCAAGCCTGTGAACATTTTCCTCTGTTGCCGAAATTCCATTTTGAACTTCTGCCGCAACTGCTTTCAGCGTAAGTTCACTGTCAGGCAGCGACGGAGAGGCAACCCTTATATTTATATCTCCCGCCTCCGTCTTTGCCGCAATTACAGCCAACAGCTTTCCCGAAAAAAGCCTGCGGGACGTACCCTTATACTGCTCAAAATCCGTGGAATCGCCGTTGTCCAACCCCACAAGACGCCCTGCTCCGGACACACTGACAAATACACGGTTGTTGGCATTGGCAACAAAAGTTCCTTTTTTATCATAAGCAGCAATTTCAACAAAAATAAGATCAACCCCGTCCGCTTTCAGCTCGTTCTTTTCGGGATGCAGACGGATTTCCGCCGTATCTCCAAAGGAACGCTGAACATCACGGGCAATTTCCATCCCATCGTCATTATAAGCAATTGCCACAAGCTCCCCCGGAACATACGCAACAGATGTATCCAACGTAAGCTCAGTTCCGCGGCTGTGGTCAATATTCTTTTCTGCTATTTTTTCATTCTGAAAGAAAAGAGCAATCTTCGGTGCATTGGATGTAACACGCACATCGATGCGCTGTCCCTCAATAAAATCCCAATAAGGGAAAATATGTACGAATGGCGCACTTTCATAAGACGTCCATTCCGACCGGAAAATATAGGCGCTGTCTTTCGGAAAGCCCGCAGTATCAATCTGACCGAAATAACTGTTTTTTGTAGAATAAGGTGTAGATTCGCCAATATAGTCAAAACCGGTCCAGATAAACTGTCCTGCACAGAAGTCCGCATCACGGTCCGGAATAATACACGCTTCCGTGTTTTTCGCCGCCCAACCGGTAGAGCTGTTGCCAAGCGCCGAACATTGCTCATCATCATCCATAAGGACTGACTGAGAAAGCGGAAAATGGTATATCCCACGACTCTGCACAACAGATGCCGTTTCACTGCCGTAAATCATCCAATCAGGATGTAATTTGTGATGTTCTTCATAAAGCCTCTCGCCATAATTATAGCCTGCCAGCTTCAATATATCGGCGCATTTCTGCCCGTTTTCCCACTGCATATAATTGGAACCAATCGTAACAAATCCATTAGACCTTGGATCATGTTCACGGACAAG
Source organism: uncultured Lachnospiraceae bacterium (assembly GCA_947178465.1). Taxonomy (GTDB): domain Bacteria; phylum Bacillota; class Clostridia; order Lachnospirales; family Lachnospiraceae; genus COE1. Next base: position 4,972 of record CAMWYL010000148.1, read on the forward strand.
GCCCGCCAGCATCGAAGTAACCTCCTGGCCGCGGTCATCCGCATGCGTGTCATAGATTTCATTTCCTATGCTCCAACCGATAATACTTGGGTGATTGTGGTCCCGGCGGATCCAGGAAGCGACATCCTTGCGAATCCATTCCGTGAAAAACGATGCGTAATCATAATCTGTCTTACGCCTTTCCCACATATCGAAGCCCTCTGACAAAATAAGAAAGCCCATTTCATCCGCAAGCTCCATAAGCTCAACTGCCGGCATATTATGGCTGGTGCGGATGGCATTGATTCCCATGACACGGAGTTTTCTCAGCTTTCTTTCAATGGCCGCACGGCTTACCGCCGCACCCAGAGAGCCCAGATCATGATGCTCACAGCTGCCATGAAGCTTAACATGCCTTTCATTCAGGAAAAATCCTCTGTCTGCCGTAAACTCTATTTTACGGAAACCGAACCGGCTTTCCTCCCGGTCAACTACCTTGCCGTTCTGTATCACCTCGCATACGCAGACATAAAGCATGGGATTTTCGATATCCCACAATACAGGATTCTTAATTTTTAAAACATCGGTGTTTACAGAGTAAGAGCAACCTTCCCTATAAACGATTTCCGGAATTCTGCTCCTGTCAAAAGCACAGCAAGGCGAAGTCACCTCCGCAAGTACTTTGTCCCCTTCCATAATGGCGCGGCGGACAGCCAGTCCGCTCACTGACACACCTTGGGGACGTTCAATCTCTGTGGTAACCGTTACATTTCCATTCATATCGGCGCTAATGTAGATTCCGTCATTTGTTATATGGCAGCAGGAATATTCCTTCAGCCAGACACGACGATAAATTCCGGCTCCGGAATACCAGCGTGAGTTTGGACTGCGGTAATCCACACGCACGGAAATCACATTCTCACCATCAAGAAGCAAATCCGTTATATCGAACTCAAAAGTAGAATAACCGTACTTCCACTCTCCTGCCAAAACTCCGTTCACATAGACGGAGCTGTCCATGTAAACTCCTTCAAAGCGAAGCGCAATTCTTTTTTCCTGATTTTTTTCCACAGCCAGCTTTCTTCTGTACCATCCGGTTGAAGTTTCGTACAGATTGCATGTGTCATAGATCAGCCAGTCGTGAGGAATATCCACTTTCCTCCAGTCAAGCTCATCCGAGTATTCAATGCCTATTGGATTTTTAGAAAACTCCCACTCGTCACATAGCAGCGTCTTTCTGCCCATAATCAACCTCTCCTTTTGTAATTCACGCATGAATTAACTCGTTGTGCTAATGAAATAATCAACTCTTTGATTCTAAAAAATCTCCTATTTTACCAAGATGTTTTCCAAGAGAATGATATTGTCCTGAATAAATTATGGGATCAAACTTTGTCAAATCAATATCAAAGGTATCTCCAATTTCTATGCTTTCATCTATCTGAATATTTTTTATTTTACAAAAAAAGGTATCAGAAGCGCCTGTCTTTACAGACGCAGCCACCTCACATTCATACACCCAACGACTCGCATCCAAAACAGGGGCAGCTACAAATTCACTCTTTTCATAGGTATACGCTACTTTGTTTATGCCCTTTTGGGGACTTCCAAAATAATCAACAAGATTTAACATGTCTGTACTTGCTAAATTTACGGAAAGCGCTTTTGTCCGCATTACATTCTGCTTCGTTTTTTCGTTCCAAACATACTGACCACTAACAAATAATCTTCCCCTTCACAAGTTGCACTAACCCAAGTGATCGGAGCAAAATTAGGACTATCGTCTTCATTATAGGTTCCTATAATAAATGTCGGTTGTACGCACATTGAATAATTTGTCCCTATTGATTTCCTTTTCATAAGAGTGTATCCCCAATTCCAATTTAAAGGATATATCCTTTCGTTTATGGCATAACTTTTTCCTGCCCTGTTCCATCGTCCCGATGATGCACCGTTATCTGCTGATATGGTATCTCGATTTGAGCCGTATCCAGCGCAAGCTTCGCATTTTCCAAGAGACGCCAACGCAGCTCCCAATACTTGGGATTCTCACAGAAGCAGCGCATTCCGAGCACGACCTCGCTTCCGCCGAGCGCACTGACAAACACTAAGATCGGTTCCTCCTGAAGCACATCGGGATCAGTCTCCATAACCGTCCGCAGCGTCTCCTTGGCAACCGCAATATCCGCGTCAAAAGAAATCCCGACCGTTATGTCCATCCGACGCGTCGGCGATTCTGTCGCGTTCGTAATTGAGTTGTTCGCCAGATTTCCGTTCGGCAACACCACGATTTTGCCGTCCGGCGTCGCCAGCTTTGTATAAAAAATCCCGATTTCCTTGACTGTTCCCTCATTCCCCTGAGACGATTCGATAATATAATCCTCTACCCGAAAGGGCTTTAGCAGCAAAATCAGTATCCCTCCCGCAAGGTTACTGAGGCTCCCCTGCATCGCAAGACCGATTGTAACGCCCGCGGAGCCTAAAAGCGCTACAACACTTGCCGCGTCAAATCCGAAATTTCCGGCGATAACCAATACCAATATCAGATACAGAATGCTCTTGAGCAGGCCGTCAAGAAACTGCAAAACCCCTGTCTCCACCTTGGCACGTTCCAGAGATTTACGGACAATTCTTCGGATAAGCTTAATCAGTCTTGAACCTACAAGGAACAGGACGGCCGCAATCAGAACGCGGATGCCGAAGCCCAGCGCCTTTTCCGGCAAGGTATCCATAAATCGTTCTATCGCATTCAGATTCTTACTGATATCCTCTATATCTGCTAATTCCACCAATTCTGCTAACAACATGTCACCTTCACGCTCCATTTACTCTAAACTATTATAAGCCGTACACAATTATTCGTTAAAGGTGTGTATAAACAG
>CAMWYL010000149.1 GCA_947178465.1 uncultured Lachnospiraceae bacterium
GAGCGGAAATGAGGGCGCGTCCGGCGGACATACGGCAGGAGTCGCGATGACGGAAACAAGGATAGAGCTTGCGGTGGCTGATTATGAGACCGGGCTGAGCGTCCAGCTCTGGAAGCACTATCAGGATATCTATAATATGACAGTTGTGTCACCGGGAGGGGAGCGTGCGCTGCTGCAGATGTCAAACCGCAGTCAGGCGGGAACGGAGCGGCGTACTTTGGAGCAGACTGAGCTTTTGTGTTATCTGGGAGAGCCGCTGCCATACAGTGTCAGTCAGGAAATTTTTATGGATATGCTTCCCGCGGGGAGTGGTCGAAGAAATTACATAAACAGCGGGGTATGGCGTTTTGTGCTGGAGCCTGTCAGCATCGTTACGGGAGAATATCGATTTTATCTGCCAAGTTATGCAGTTCGCAATGCCGGAACACGTTTCTTTCTGCCGACGCCGGAGATGACGATAACGATACCGTCCACCTCGCACAGGGCGGTTACAGTCGGCGCGTATGATGCGAATCTCAGGAGCTATGCGGATTTTTCAGGAAGAGGCTATGTATACCGTTATGTGGAGGGGCGTCCTGACACGACAGGAGGTCTTTTCGGGATTGCGGAGTCTAAGCCGGATCTGGTAGCGCCCGGAGTGGATATCGCGGTACCGATGACCGGTGGAGGTTATGAGCGGGTATCGGGAACCTCCTTTGCAACGCCGTTTGTGGCCGGTTCGGCGGCGCTTCTGATGGAGTGGGGGATTGTAAAAGGGAACGACCCGTTCCTGTTCGGACAGAAGCTGAAGGCATACCTGATACGGGGGGCAAGGCCGCTGTCAGGAAATGTGGAGCGGCCTGACAGTACAATCGGCTGGGGAGCGCTGTGCGTGCGGGACAGTCTGCCGATATAACCGGAAGAATTAAGAAATGAAAAGGGTTGTCTTTTAATCGCCAAACTGATATATTCAATATAGTAGAATGGAAGGACATATGAGGAGCAAAATATGAAAAAGAGAAAGCCTTTACAGGAGATTATTTATGCTGTTTTCCTTTTAGCAGCTATTATCCTTTTATTTTTCCGGTTTACGACACAGAACAGCAGAAGGACGGAGGAGCAGAACAGAGATTACGCGGCAGACTCCGCACGGATGAAGTCCGAGCAGATCGATGATGAATTGGATAATGCTTTAGGCCGGATAAAAACTTATGCATATTTTGTAGGTGAAAGTCTGACGGAACCTGTGGTTACGGCACAGATGCTTGCAAGAATGGAAGAAAACTCCCAATTCGACGCCGTTATATTCACGGATCACAACGGTGTGGACTACACCTCTGACGGGCGGACTTCTGATGTGTCAGGGAGGGAGCTTTATATTGGTGGTATCAGCGGAAAGAGCGGCACTGAGGTTATATTTGATTCTCATTTTTTTGATGAGACAATGGCATGCTTTTATACACCTGTTTACTATGAAGGTCAGGTTATCGGTGTGTTGCGGGGAGCCTATCTGGCCGAGGAATATTTGAAAGATATGCTTGCAACCACATATTTCGGAGAAGAAGCTCAGGTATTCTTGTGTACGCGGGACGGCAGAGTGATTGCAAGCTCTGATGGCAGGACTTATGAAAAGCATCTTCTTGATACGCTGACGGAAACAGGCGTGATTGATTCGGCTGCTGCCGATCAGGTCCGGCAGGTTTTCGAACATGGCGGAGCGGGCGCTTTTTCGTGTGCCGCCTCCAACAGGACGGACAATATTTGTGTCACGTATCTGCCGAATAATCAATATGTTCTTGTACAGACATTTCCTCAAACTGTTACACAGCGTATGATCGCAGAGGAAAATCTTGCGGGAATTCAACTGGAAGTCATGCTGATTGTTCTTTTTGTTGTCTATATTGTTTTTATCCTTATTCGGGCCGGACACAAAAGGAAAGAGCTTGAGAAGGAAAATCGGGAAATGGGGTATATTATAAGCGGTGTCAACACACTGTTCACCCGGTTTGCCATGATCGATCTGGAGGAGGACACTTATCAGTACCTGGCGGGGACAAAACCTGCGGACGGAGGAATCGCAGAAAGCGGAAGCTACCCGGATCTTATAGCTTATCTGGCCTCTTTTCTGGAAAAAAACTGTTGTCAGGATTTTCTTGATGTTATGCAAAAAGATGCCATTATTGCGGCTATGTCGGAACGCAATGATTTACGGTATGAGCAGCATGTAATCAGGGACGGGCGTCCGGAATGGGAACATATGAATATTATCTGTCTGGAAAGAAAGGACAATAAGGTTTCCAAGGTGTTATTCATCCGTCAGAATGTAACGGATTTAAAAGAAAAAGAACTGCGTATCCGGAGGGAAAGAGCGCTTGCAAACCGCAAGGAGAGACAGTATCAGATAGCGATTATGGCAAACTCCTTCTGCAACTTTGAGTTTAACCTGACGCAGGATCTCATTGAGCAGGATATTATCAGGGACTTGAACGGGCAGAAGGTATCGTCCCTTGCGTTGGTGGGACTGAAAGCGCCATGTAAGGCATCTGAGTGCTTTGAAAAATGGAAACAGTTTGTTTTTGCGGAATCCATGGAAAATTATTCTGCCATCGTAAACATAGAGAATTTGAACAGATGCTATGAGAAGGGTGACCGGGAAGTCGTAGCCGAGTATTGGAGCGGGAAGTCCGGTCAGGATCAAATTTGCGTGCGTCAGTCCTTTGTCATGACCAGAGATAAGGATACGGGCGACATTATGGTTATGGTGCTTTCAAAGGACATCACGGAACAGGTCAGGAAACAGAGAGAGCAGACGCAGGCGCTCCAGGATGCACTGATGCAGGCGCAGCATGCAAACAGGGCAAAGACCACATTTTTGTCCAATATGTCCCACGATATCCGTACTCCCATGAATGCGATCATCGGATTTTCTACGATTGCCGTCAGCCATATTGACAATAAAGATCAGGTTTTGGATTGTCTGCAGAAAGTTCTTGCCTCCAGCAACCACCTTCTCAGCCTGATCAATGATGTCCTTGACATGAGCAGAATTGAGAGCGGAAAAGTCCAGATTAAAGAGCAGGAGTGCAATATCTCTGAACTGATACATAATCTGGTAAATATTATCCAGCCTCAGGTGAAAGCAAAGCAGCTTGAATTATTTATCGACACCTTTGAGGTTACCAATGAGGATGTTATAGCGGACCCTCTGAAGTTAAATCAGGTATTTATCAATCTGCTGAGCAATGCCGTGAAGTATACACCTGCCGGAGGCATGGTCTCTTTCCGGATTATGCAGAAGACTACATTCCGGCACGGGTATGGCGATTATACATTTATCATTAAGGATAATGGCATCGGGATGTCACCGAATTTTGTGGAGCATATCTTTGAACCCTTTGAACGGGAGTCTACTGTGACACAGAGCGGCATTCAGGGAACAGGGTTGGGCATGGCCATTACCAAAAACATTGTGGAGATGATGAACGGTACCATCCGTGTTGAGAGTGAGCCGGGCAAGGGCAGTACATTTACGGTGGAATTCGGATTAAAGCTTCAGGATGTGGAAAAAACGGCGAAACAGATTAAGGAACTGGAAGGTCTGCGGGCATTGGTGGTGGATGATGATTTCAATGTCTGTGACAGTGTCAGCAGGATGTTAAAGCAGATTGGCATGCGCTCCGAGTGGACAACCTCCGGCAGAGAGGCGGCGTACCGCGCCAAGACAGCGCATGAGGAAGGAGATGCCTATCATACGTTTATCGTTGACTGGCAGATGCCGGGACTCAGCGGAGTGGAGACGACCAGGAAGATTCGGGAGGCGGCCGGTAATGAAGCGCCTATTATCATTCTGACTGCATATGAATGGACGGATATTGAGGAAGAAGCAAAGGCGGCGGGCGTTACTGCTTTCTGCGCGAAGCCATTGTTTATGTCCGACCTGAAAACGGTGCTGCTTGCCGCGAACAATCTGCTGGAAAAACAGGAGGAGGTTCCGGAATGGACGCTTGCTGATTTCAGCGGAAGGCGTATTCTTCTGGTGGAGGATATTGAGTTAAATCGTGAGATTGCGCAGGTAATTCTGGAAGAAGCCGGCTTTGTTGTGGACACGGCACCGGACGGGACCGATGCGGTGGCAATTATGGAGAAGGCGGAAGAAAATTATTATGATGCGGTTTTGATGGATGTGCAGATGCCGATTATGGATGGCTATGAAGCTACCAGGACCATCCGCAGACTTCCCAGAAAGGATGTGCAGAATCTGCCGATCATTGCAATGACGGCGAATGCGTTGGAGGAGGATAAGGAAGCGGCATTGATGAACGGAATGAATGCCCATATTGCAAAACCCCTTGATATGGATGTCTTTATATCCGTACTTAGAAAATTTCTTGGGTAAACCGTATGTCCTTTTGCAGACACCGCGCCCGGCTCATTGTTCACGGGAATAAATTTGCGCAAAATATCCGCTGTATGATATAATGATACCTGATTAAAACTTAAGAAAAATGATGTGGGATGAAGTATATATTTTGGAATACAAATAAAAAGCCGGGCATAAATCAATATTTGGAAAAACTGTTAGCAGTGTATACTCCTGATTTTTTGGGATTGGCAGAGTATAATGCCAATGGGGAAGCGCTGACAAAAGCCATGGCGGCAGAGGGATTGGAGTATGCGTATATACCCGGAATAGCAAGTCGATTGGACATTTTTTATAAAGGCAAGGCTTCAAAAGTGGTTCACTGTGCCGACAGCCGCTATTATACGGTTAAGAAGATACCCTATGGACGCTCGTGGCAGTTTATTGTGGTAGTGCATTTACCAAGCAAGCTTTATTCGGATAACGCAAATGGGAATGCGGAAATACTGAGAGACTTATTGGAGGATGTCGCGCAAAGCAGGGCGGGGGGTGCTGCAAATAAGGTGTTGCTGGTGGGAGATTTTAATATGAACCCCTTTGAGTCCCCCTTGGTTGAAGCAACATCGTTGCAGGCGATTTCTTCAAGGGCTCTGGTGCAGCGGCGTCAAAGCAGAGTCTTTTATGGCAGGAACAGAGAATTTTATTATAATCCGATGTGGAATTTTCTGGGAGATGAGAAGTATCCGGTTGGAAGCTATTATTATAAATCGCCGGATAATGCCGCAATGTATTGGAATACATTTGACCAATTTATCGTAAACGGAGAACTGGCAGAGGATGTAATGGTAGAGAGAACGAAGCTGATAGACCATATTGATACATTGCAGCTTGCGAATGAAAATGGCGAACCTGTGGTAAGTGACCATTTTCCGCTATATTTTGAGATAGGAGAATGAAAATGAAAAACTTGTGGAAGGATTTGGATACGCTGACATCTGACATAAAGAACCCGTTGGATTTGATAAAGGAGCAGTCCGGATATTTGTCGGAGGGAACAGGGGGCATATTTTATATTTCAGACGCGACATTGGGGAATATGGGCAGTGTTACCAAAAGGGCATTAGTGGACAAAGGCATAAAAGACAGATTTACGTATAAGGTAAGCCTGTGCTCAGAGTATATGCAGGAGTATTCATACAATATTTTTAATTTATATTATGACATCACCTTTTATCCGCTGATCATGAATATTCCCAACACAATCAGTGAGGAGATTCAGTCGCGTATAAGCTCAGAATATATTACTTCCGGGGCAGAACGGTCGTACTATATGATAAGGTCGCAGGATGAGTTTGAGGAAATCCTGTCGGAAATATTTAACTGCGAGTGCCTGAGAACGGTTATGAAGAATATGCGGACGATTATAGGCAGCATTGAACAAGAGGAATAGGTATGTGAGGAGGCTCTGCGTGTTGAAGATGATGTGCAGAGTCTCTGTTTGCGATAAAAATCTGATAAAATCGGGGGATAAAGAAATGAATTTGCTATGTGCACCATCGGGGATTGTGGGAACCGTTAATCCGAAAAGAGGTGTCCAAAGGATTGTGAAGGCGGGCTATGAGAATCTGCTGTTCGACATGTCACTTTGCTGTACGCCCGGGGAGCTGGAGAACATCGGAAAGAAAAGACTTGATACCGAGGAGCGGGACAGACCGAAAATATATGAAAATCCCGAGCAAATGCAAGAGGCGATGCTTTCGCTGCAAAAGCAGTGCGAGGCACAGGGACTGCATTTGCCGGTCGCCTATGCTCCGTACCCGGACAGAAACACAAAGCATACGGATTTGAATGACCTGTTGCTTCGTCTGGCAAAGGAGAGCATAAGAACCTGCGGGCAGGCAGGCTGTAAGTATCTGGTGGTGCGTCCCCTGTTTGCGGGCATTCCGGCTGCGGAGCTGTGGGAACGCAACCGGACGTTTTATCTCGAACTGGCGGAGACGGCAAAGGAGCAGGGGGTATGCATCCTGCTGGAGAATCAATGTAAGGATGTCAACGGGCATCTCGTCCGCGGCATTTGCGCCCTGCCGGAGGAGGCTGCGGAATGGGTAGACCGTCTCAATGAAGCGGCGGGAGAGGAGCGCTTCGGGTTCTGCATGGATGTCGGCGTCTGTACCCTGTGCGGACAGAATATGTATGACTTTACCATGGCGCTCGGAGAGCGAATCAAGGCCGTGATTCTGCGGGATTGCGACGGAAGGCGGGAAAGCGCGCTGCTGCCCTTTACCTGCGCCATGCAGGGGGTATCGCAGACAGACTGGCAGAATCTGATTCGAGGGCTGCGGGCGCTTTTCTTTGACGGCATGCTGATTATGAGCATGAGAGACAGCGCTTCCGCAATTTCAGGCCTGCTGCGCTTGGAAATCGTGCGCCTGTCGAAAAAGCTGGCGGATTTTTTCCAATGGCAGATAGAGATGGAGACCGTTCTGAAGCGGTATCCGTCAAGGGTGCTTTTCGGCGCCGGCAATATGTGCAGGAATTACATGAAGTGCTATGGCGAGAAATACCCGCCGCTGTATACCTGTGACAATGATAAGTCCGTATGGGATACCGAGTTTTGCGGACTCACGGTGAAGGACCCGCAGAGTCTGAAGGAGCTGCCAGAGGACTGTGCGATTTTCATCTGCAATGTCTATTATGAGGAGATTCGGGCGCAGCTGCTTGAGATGGGAATCAAAAATCCGATAGCGTATTTCAATGATGAGTATATGCCATCCTTTTATTTCGACCGGCTTGAGATGAAAAAGCTGCCGTCGGATGCGTGAGGAATATCACTGCATGAAATCGTTGTATGATCGGAAGACGGAAAGGATAGGATTACAGAGATGATGAAAATAGGGGTACAGACCAAAAATGTCGTAAAGGATGAACAGCCGGGGGAGGGCTTTGCGATGCTTCGGCGCGCGGGCTTTTCCTGCGCGGATTTCAGCCTGAACGGGTATCTTTTGAATACCGCGCTCTATCAATCGGAGGTGAATACCTTTTTTGACCGCTCCGTTGGGGAGCTGGAGCAGTTTTTTACACCGCACAGGCAGGCGGCGGAGGCGGAGCAGATTACGATCAATCAGATGCATATGCCATATCCGAATTATGTGCCCAAGGGCAGTGAGGAGCTCAATGATTACCTGCGGCATGTCGTTGCACCTAAGAGTATGCAGGTTTGTGCGTTTTTCAGATGCCCGTATATTGTTGTTCATGGCTTTAAGCTGGCGTATTTTCTGGGCACAGAGGAGGCAGAGTGGAAGCGCACGGAGGAATTTTTGGATTTTCTTGCACCGATGGCGAAGGAGATGGGGATTACCATATGCATTGTATATCTGTATTACTGCATTGGCTTGAATCTTGTGGATGGACCTTGCTG
>CAMWYL010000150.1 GCA_947178465.1 uncultured Lachnospiraceae bacterium
TCGTAAAGTTGGTCAGGAAGGAGGCGGGGTGCTCGCCGGTTATTGAGGTTTTTCGCCTTGGCTATGTAATATTTTTTATCCTGATCAGCTTTTTGATTTTCCATAATACGGATTTGGGGCAGGCGTGGTTTGACATTAAGAGCCTTTGGAGCAGCGGCGCAGCGGAAGCGTCAGGATATGTGCTGCGAAACCGTCTCGGCATTTTAATCATTGGAATGATTGGCGCGACGCCGTTTCCCGCCGTTTTGTGGGGATGTTTGCAGAAACGGCTGCGGATGCAGTATGGCGGCGATATCATTGTACATCTGCTGAGGGCAGTGTTTTCCGTTGCGGTGCTGGTGGTTTGTACGGCGTACATTGTGGATGGTTCGTTCAATCCGTTTTTGTATTTCCGGTTTTAGGACAATGCCACCGGATAATTGCAGGAAACGGTTGAATACGGCATGAATTGTCGGTTAGTGTAGGAGGTTTTTGTATGGAAGGCGGCAAATGGAAGCAGAGAATAACGATTTACAGCTTCGTCCTGTGTCTGGTAGGATTTACGGCGGCGCTTGTCATACTGCCCAAGCAGGCAATTTCCCAAGCGGAGCGCAGACGGCTTGCCAAGTGGCCTGAGCTGACCTATGAAACTGTTCGCGACGAATCTTTTATGAATGATTTCGAGAGCTATCTCCTCGACCATTTTCCGTTTCGCGACGGGTTCCGCAGGATAAAGGCGGAGTTTACCTATAAGGTGCTTCGCCAGCGGGAAAATAACGGGATATATGTAGCGGAGGGGCATGCCGTAAAGCTTGAGGAGCTGAATGTTCCCGGAGTCCAAAAGACGACGGATAAGATGAATGCGGTGCGGGAGCGGTATTTCCCGGAACAAAAGGCATATTATGCGGTAATCCCTGACAAGAATTATTTCCTTGCGGCGCGCAACGGCTATCCGGCACCGGATTACGGGGAAATGCTTGGCATTCTGCGTGAAAATATGTCGGAGGAAGGGTTTGCGTATATCGACGTGATATCGTCGTTAAGTATTGACGATTATTATACGACAGATACGCATTGGCGGCAGGAAAAAATTTGGGACACTGTGACAGTGATTGCGGACAGTCTTGGTGTGGGGACGGATATTGGGACGGCGGACCGCTTTGCGCAGAATGAGATACAGGATTTCTATGGGGTGTATTACGGGCAGGCGGCGTTGGCGCTGACACCGGATACGATTGTGTATCTTACAGATGACGTGACGGACAGCGCAACGGCGTGGAATCTCGAAACGAACCGGACACAGCCGGTTTATGAGCTTGGAAAGCTCACGGATGAGAAGAGCGTGGACAAGTACGATATCTTTCTTGGCGGTGCCGCGGCGCTGCAAATCATCAACAGCCCGAAGGCGGCCACGGACAGGCGGTTGATTATATTCAGGGATTCCTATGCAAGCAGCCTGACGCCGCTGCTTTTGGGAGCGTACAGCGAGATCACGCTGATTGATTTGCGCTATATCAGCAGTGAGCGAATTGGAGAGTATGTGAATTTTGAGGATGCGGATATTTTGTTTCTGTATAGTATAGCGGTTATCAATAATGGAAGTATGTTGAAGTGAAGGGGAGCTGCAGATAACAGTCCCCCTTCTTTGTCGTGTAATATTCAGAATGTATTCTCTTTTGCCTGTTCCGCATCCTCTAACCGCCGCATCAGCAGATAATAATTTTTATATTCATCAGACAACGCTGCGATTTTCTTCTTTCCATAATACAGCTCTGCCGCCCGCATTCCGTTTCCATATCCGCGCGGCTTTACCGTAATTTCTCTCAAATCATATTCCTTTGTTCCGTGGAACAGTTTTCGGATGGTAAGCGTCTGATAATTCACCTCTATCCGCAATATCAGATAGTCGGCCAGCAGGTACAGTATGAGCACTGCTGCCAGTGCACATGCGGATGTCATCCACGGGTCTGAATCCGCATATTGCAGAACAGCGGCTATCGGATAGCTTGTCATAATTACGAAAAGCACGACACAGGATACGATTTCCTTCATTGGAGAGCAAATGCGGAAGCATTCCTCTATGGGTGCTTTCTCCAGTCTTCCCACCGAGTCTTCCCTTCGATAAAGCTCCTCCATATCAATCAGCTGCCGTACCTCCACCGGTTCCTCTTCCGTGTCGAGAACAAGCTGTAATTTTTCCATTCCTACAATGTCATATTCCATTGTAAAAAGCTTTTTCCTGTCTGCATAGCCGATCATGCGAAATTCCGTTTTCTTTATTCGGGTAATGTCCTGCAGCCGGATTTTCCTGTTGATAAAGGGCGGGCATTTTATTATCAGAAAGTTCTCCGTAATATAGCCCCGCCACAACAGCGCATACCATATCAAAAGAGGGCACAGAAAAAGAAATATGGAAAAAATTCCTGCAAAAAGATACATAGCCGGACCGTCCAAAATCAGCACGCCCGCACATAGGAAAAGATAATAACAAATTAGGCAAAACCAACCGATTTTTAAAAATTTGCGGATATTCTGTACCAGAACGATTTGTGCACCTTCTTCTTCTTTGATTTTTCCGCGGCAGCGTTGTGCCACATAACAGGGCAGCACTGCCGCCAATGCGATAATGATTAAAAAAAGTATTTTCTTCATTTGTTCTTCCTCCGATACCAAATAAAAGTCTGCTCACTTGTATGAGGTGCTTTGTATTCTATTGTACTTTGAAAACGCGTGATTGAAAAGGAATATCTTACCGGTTCAATCGCCACCTCACGTTCTTTATCCCTTCATTCATAAATTCCCAACCCTTTCTTAATAAAATCTTATGATTTTCCTTCGGATAGTCTTATGATTTTCCCGCTAAAATAAAAGCGGAATACAAAATACACGGAAAAGAGGTAGGATTTCAATGAGTGTGGAAGTGATTATGCAGTATTTTGTCGATTACGGAGCGATTGCAATATTTGTCATTGTACTGCTGGAATATCTGAATCTGCCGGGCTTTCCGGCCGGCGTCATCATGCCCCTCGCGGGCATTTGGGCCTCAAGAGGCGGTCTGAACTTCCCTGTTACAATGCTTGTCACCGTCGCTGCAGGACTTCTGGGAAGCATCATCCTCTATGGGCTTGGAAGAGGTGGCGGAGAGCTGTTCCTAAACCGGTATTACAAGCACTTTCCGAAGCATCGGCAGGTCATTGAGGAGCGGATGAACTATCTGCGGGAAAAGGGCAGCGTGGGAATTTTTGTCAGCAAACTGATTCCCATGGTGCGCACCCTGATTTCAATACCCGCAGGCGTGATAAAGATGAATTTCAGAAATTATCTGATAAGCTCCGCGCTGGGCGTGGCAGTATGGAATCTGATATTTGTGGGTGCCGGCTATCTCTTTGGAGACAAGGTGCTTGCAATGCTGCTGTAATAAGGAATGCACAAAGATAAATGGGGGATTAGTATGAGAATTGCAATGTTGACCAATAATTATAAGCCTTATGTGGGTGGCGTTCCCGTCTCGATTGAGCATCTGGCGGCCGCCCTGCGGGAGCTGGGCCATACGGTGTATGTTTTCGCGCCAAGCTATCCGAATCAGGAGGAGGAGCCGTATGTGATTCGCTATCCTTCTTTTCCGATGCAGATTGCGGGGGCGCCTGTGCCAAATGTGCTGACGGGACTGCTTCGGAAGCTGATAAAAATGCTCCGGATTGATGTGCTGCATGTACACCATCCCGCGCTTGTGGGAAATGTGGCGGACATTCTGCGCAGACAGCTGGGCATTCCGGTCGTTTTTACCTATCACACGCGCTATGAGGAGTATCTCTATTATGTGAAGCCGCTGAAGGTGTTAGAGCGCTGTACGGGCGTGATTGACCGATATCTGCGTTGGTACTGCGGCCGCTGTGACATGATTCTGGCGCCGACACCGGAGATTAAGGAGCATCTGCTGTATGAGAAGGACGTGACCGTACCGATAGAGATTCTGCCGACCGGTCTGCCTGAGGAGAGCTTTGTCCCCGACAGGAAGGAGGCTGCGCGCATTCGGGAGCAATACTGTGGCGGGACGGATTACCTGTTCTGTACTACGGCGCGGCTTGCCAAGGAGAAAAACCTTGATTTTTTATTCGATTCGTTGCAAAAAATCAAGACAACAATGGAAATCCATAAGAAGAAATTTCGCTATCTGATAATCGGGGAAGGATTGGAGAAGAAGCATCTGGAGGAAAAATGCTGCAGTCTCGGATTGGAGCAGGAGGTTGTCTTTGTCGGAGCAGTGGCAAACAGGCAGATGAAGAATTACCTGGCGGCAAGTGACCTCTTTCTGTTCTCCTCCAAATGAGAGACACAGGGGATTGTCGTGCTTGAGGCAATGGCGGCAGGGACGCCGGTGGTGGCGGTATCGGCGACAGGGGTGCGGGATATCGTGCGTTCCGGTGAAAACGGGTTCCTGACGCCGGAAGACTGCGACAGCTTTGCACAGGCGGTAGAGCAGGCGCTGTGCGTCCCGTCCGGGCATGAGCGTCTTTGCAGGGGCGCGGAAAAAACAGCGGCAGCCTATACCGAGGAGAAAATCGCGGCGATGACGGAGCGTTATTATTTCGCAGTGCAAAATAACTGTCAAAGCCGGGAGATACGTGCTATACTGAAACCGAACTGAAATTTACCCGACAGCAAGGAGCTTTACAATGGAAAAGTATAACATTTTAGTTGTGGAGGATGACAAGGAAATCCGTGACGGGATTGAAATCTTCCTAAAGAGCCAGAATTACAATGTATGGAAGGCGGCGGACGGAATTGAGGGACTGGAAATCATTGCGCAGCAGGAGATTCATCTTGCTATCGTGGACATTATGATGCCGCGGATGGACGGCGTGACCATGACGCTGCAGCTGCGGGAAAAGCATGAATTTCCGGTAATCATGCTGTCCGCAAAGTCCGAGGAGACCGATAAGGTCATCGGGCTGAATATCGGCGCGGACGATTATGTGACCAAGCCGTTTGCGCCAATGGAGCTGATGGCAAGAGTCAATTCACAGCTTCGCAGGTATATGAAATTCTCCGGCAGGACACCCGCGGCCGAAAACACCGACAGAGTGTATACGATTGGCGGTATTGAGCTGAACGAGGACACCGTGGAGGTATCCGTGGACGGAAAGCCTGTGAGGATGACGCCTATTGAATTTCGCATTTTGGCGCTTCTGATGAAAAATCCCGGCAGGGTATTTTCGGCGGAGGAGATTTATGAGCGGATCTGGAATGAGAAGGCTGTTACGACAGATACGATTATGGTACACATAAAGCATATTCGGGACAAAATCGAGATTGACCCGAAGGAACCAAAATATTTGAAGGTGGTGTGGGGCATTGGATATAAAATGGAAAAGCAGCCGTAGGAAGCGGAAGCTGACGATTGCCGTATTGCTGGCCGTTACAGTCGGAACGATGCTCTTTTTTCCGGGGATTGACCAAAGAGGCCTGGCGAAGCTTGTGCTCTATGAGGAGACGCAGGAGGAGAGCATCTCCACGGACGAGGACGTATTGTCCAACATCTATTCCGGCTGTTATGTGCTCTATAGAGAAGCAAAGCTTCGCGAAAGCGGAACGGGAATAGAGAACTGGACGCTTTTTGTGGAGGAAGCTTCTTCGGACAAAACGGAAGACGAGGAGGATGCCGAGACATGGGAATCGGTACGGGTGGAAGTCAACGAGAGCATGGACAGAGTGCTTGACAGTTGGACATCGACGTTTGAAACCTACCGATCTTATATTGATTATGCTGTGCTGGGAGAGGGCGGCGACAGCAATACCGGACGCCCCTTGCAGGATATGCTGCAGGAGACAGCCTCAAGGTCTGAGCTGATTTCCCATTACAGGGAAATATTTGTCATCCGCTTTAATGAAAACGGTATGATGGAGGTGGAGGTCTGTTTCTCCAAAAACAGCGATACGACGGACAGTATCATCAAGGAACTGGGAAAGATAGACCGGAAAGACCCCGTCAATATCGCCTTCCGGGAAATTGCCGGCCGCTACAGCGAGAATATCAGGATAAAGAAGCCGCAGGACTTTGCGGTTATTTTTGCCCTGCCCCGTACCGGTACCATGTCGGGAAATATGGAATATATGAACTCATCCTATTGGTATAAACTGTTGGCGTATCAGGAGGCCGGAGCGGCGGCGCTCTACTGTGTGGTGCTGATTTTTCTGACGGCGTTTGCGCTTTATATGGGTAGCAGAAGGGTGTGGAAGGACGACGTGATGATAAACCGCCCGGGCAGGTGTTATCTGATGGAGGCTGCGGTGATCGGGATTTGCTTTGTGTTGGGGGCATCAAATGCGTTTGTGGAGATTATATGGAGCGGATGGTATTATGAGGACGTTACGCAGTTTCTGAGTATGTTCTGGTACAATAAGCTTCCGGAGCTTGTGCTTTCGCTGCTTTGGCAGGCGGGTGCGTTGTTGGTTCTGTATACGGTCTGGTATGCAGGTATTTGCTTTATTCGTCCTGTTTTGGTACTCGGACCCGGGGAATATATCAGGCAGTACAGTCTTGTGTACCAGCTCTGGCCGTGGTTGCGCAAAAAATGGGACAGATTTATGAATGAGCTGCATCACATTGATTTTAGTGAAAAGTCTACCGGCACTATTTTTAAAGTGGTATTGGTGAACTTTATCGTATTGGCGGTGGTTTCGATGTTATGGTTCTGGGGGGTTTTTTTCCTGTTGGTTTACTCCGTGGTTTTGTTTTATCTGCTGCGGAAAAATTATGACAAAATCGGGAAGGATTATCAAACGCTTCTGCAAGGTGTAAACCGCATTGCGGAGGGCGATTTGAATACGGTGATTACCGAGGATTTAGGGATATTTGAACCGTTCCGCAACGAGCTTTCCAAGATTCGGATAAGCTTTAAGAAGGCGGTGGACGACGAGGTGAAGAGCCAGCGTATGAAGACGGAGCTGATAACCAATGTCTCCCACGACCTGAAAACGCCTCTTACGGCCATCACGACCTATATCGCGCTGCTCAAGAAGGAGGGAATTACCGAGGAGGACCGCTGCGCCTATATCGACACCTTGGAGAAAAAATCCCTGCGCCTGAAGGTATTGATTGAGGACTTGTTTGAAATCAGTAAAGTGAGCAGCAACAACATCGTGCTGGACCTGATCACGCTGGATGTGGTCAACCTGCTCAAGCAGGTCAGCGCCGAGCACACGGATAAGCTTCAGGAACAGCATATGGAGCTTCGCTGGAATGTTCCGAAGGAAAAGGTATCGGTGCGTCTGGACAACCAGAAAACCTATCGTATCTTTGAGAATCTGTTTGTAAACGTATGCAAATACGGTATGCACTATTCCCGTGTATTCATAGATGTCAGCGTCTTGGAGGATGCATCAGGCAAAAAGGCGGAAATCATTATGAAAAACATATCGGCTGCGGAGCTTCACATTAACGCTGAGGAAATCACGGAACGCTTTGTCCGCGGGGACAGCTCGAGAAATACAGAGGGCTCCGGGCTTGGGCTTGCCATCGCAAAGAGCCTCACGGAGGTGCAGGGCGGCCGCTTCCGCGTCGAGATTGACGGGGATTTGTTCAAGGTTGTTATCCTGTTTCCGATGGAGGAAGCTTTGAATGAATGACAGGTATTTCCCCGGCAAAACACAGAAAAATAGCGCAGCGATAATATATCGGTGCGCTATTTCTTCGTCCGTTTATAC
>CAMWYL010000151.1 GCA_947178465.1 uncultured Lachnospiraceae bacterium
AAAAATAATGAGTATCATATACAATCATATAAATAGAGTGTTAATGAAAAATGAAGTGAAATGCGGATACTCAATAAAAGCAAACATTAATGAAAATGTAATTGATTATATTTCTGGTTTTATAGATGGATTTGATGTTGCGTCATATTCAGAATATAAAAAAATCAAGAAGTACAATTCAGAGAAGTATGTAATCAATGCTTCTGGATATAGCTTTACCAACAGACAAATATGCGAAGTCATTTCTGATGGTTCAAATTTTGATTTTATGTCTGTTAATCAAATAGAGTCAATTTTATATTTAACCAAATTAAAGAACATTGGAATTAGAATAAACTGTAATCTATCAGAACTAGAACAAAGAGGTGATTATAACTCTAGGTTTGGAGTTGATTATAATTGCGATGCAGAAAAACTCATAAATCTTTGTGATATTTATCACTTAAATCTAAAAAGAATACATTTACACACGGGTGAGAAGAATGAAAGAAATATCAAAGACTGCATAACTGAGACTCGAAAATGGATAATGAAATTCCCTTCAATACAATATGTGAATTTTGGCGGTGGATGGGATTATTTAGTTGATAAAGGACTTTTTGATTATATAATAGAGCGCATTTCTAAAGAATTTAACTCGAAAACGATTTTTATAGAACCAGGTAGTTTATTAGTTAGAAAAGCAGGAATATTGATGTCTCAGGTTATTGATTATAAGACTAGCGAATATGGTATTAACAATGTTGTGTTGGATACTTCAGCATTCAATTTAAGTTCTTGGTTTAGACCTAAGCTCATTGCAAATGTTGGAAATGGAAAGCGACTTGCTTTAAAAAAATACAATTTAAACGGAAATACTTGTTTTGAAGATGATATTTTTCAAACGGATTTATCTTTTCAAATTGGCCTATTAGATACTGTTTTCCTATATCCGGTAGGTGCCTATTATAATTCAACTTGCAGAAGCCTACATGGACAGCAATTTCCAAAAGAAATAATGATATAAGGAGTACATATGAATATTTTAGATTGGCAGTATTTAGAGAGAGACAACCTCAATAATATTATAGACTTGTTTAAAATAAACGATGAACTTAAGATAGAACTGTCAAATGATACTACAAAGAATGAGAATATTCTTCAGAATTCGGTAAATGAGATAAGAAATAAATGGTTAAATAAAATTATAAGCTTAACATCCCTATATAATTTATCTCCTTGGTTAGGGCAAATACCAAAAGGCATCAATGGTTCGGAGATTATGTTTACTTATGAAACATTAA
Organism: uncultured Lachnospiraceae bacterium; assembly: GCA_947178465.1. Classification (GTDB taxonomy): domain Bacteria; phylum Bacillota; class Clostridia; order Lachnospirales; family Lachnospiraceae; genus COE1. The sequence continues at coordinate 1,284 of CAMWYL010000151.1, forward strand.
TCAAGGATGAATATATTGCTAACTTTTTTAATAGAGATACAAATGATATTAACCGGATACATAAAACCACTTTTTATAATAATGGAATGGCAGCAATTCGTGGAATAATAGATATCATTAATTCTTTTACTAAAAGCAAGATAAATATCAACAGTAGTGTGGGCTATTTTGAAACCAGAGTATACTTAGACACGTTGATCAATAGCGGTTTACGAAATGATGATTGTGAGTTTAATATATTTATTTACGAGCCAATCAAATATGTAGTAGGCTTAGAAGTGTCAAATTTAGACGAATTAATTAAGAACATTAATTTATCTAAATCCCATATAAAATTTGTTATTATTGATTCGACCATGCATTGTACTACTAATATTTTTGAATACTTAGAATTTCACATAACCGATAGCAGTAATGTTATATATATTGATATTAGATCCGGCGTCAAAATGGATCAATTAGGACTTGAAATCGCTAATTTAGGGATTGTGACATGGTATGTCAGCAATAAGAACATGAGTTATGCAAAATATTTATTTGAATATATCGATAAATATAAAGAATTAGTTGGAGATAATATTTCTTATAACAAATTAGTGGCAATAAGCAAATTTTCATATAAATTATCCAAAGAATATTCGAAATGTATCCACAACATTGCCAAAGATTTTTATAATGATATTAATATTACATCTAACAGATACATAAATGCTATATTATATCCGACCCTTGAAGTCAAAAGTGAACGATTATCAATGCCATTTATATTTATAAAATTTACGATAGAATCAAAAGAAGAATATGAAATTTTACTGAACAATATTATTGAATTATGCAAAGAAAGGAATTTATTTTTGCCATATAGAAACAGTTTTGGATTTAGGTTCCCTTCAATTGAATTTATTTGTGATTTTATAACGAACGAGTGTGTAATGAAAATATCATTAGGTGTTTATAAAGGACTTGTATATGAAACTCTTCTAGAAATTATAAATGAGTTAGGGAATAATAAAAATTCACATATAAAGTCAAAAATCATTAAGAATATTAAAGGGTGGGAAGGAAATGAATAAAAAAGTAGAACGCAACCTGTTGCTGGGAACAATATTTACCAATATTGCAGATAGCATATTTTATATTATGACAATATGGTATTTTAATGAGAAATTTTCATCTCCAATAATATTGGCGCTCGTTTTCGCAGTTGTTTCGCTAATTGATGTCTTCTCTTTTTTATTCGGACCATTTATTGACAGAACAGGCCCGAAGGTAAATTTACTGTATATCAGTATTTTCCAGACGACCTGTATACTTGGTTTAACAGTGTTAATTTTTCTTAATAAAAGCAACAGCATACACGCCACGGCACTTGTCATTCTGCTGGCTCTTGTATATATGGGGTCAACCATTATATACCCTTCCGGGGAGAAGCTTATACCTATCATTGCAAATGATGACAGATTGTTAAAAGTCAACAGCTTGTTTAAAACAAGTGAAAAAATTCTGGATATATTTTTTAATGCGATATCGACAATTCTGGTGACATTCATCAGTTTTCATGCCTTGGTTGTAATTATTCTGGCTTTCTTTGCGGTATCAATCAGATTCTACTATATTGTGTCACATAACATAATAGAACTTACAAATATAAAAATATCGGATAATACTGAGACTTATTCCCCTTCCGAGTATTGGCAAGATTTGAAAACCGGTATTATAGAAATAAAGAGCCATATTGAAATTCTGAGACTGTTTATCCCCTTAATTTTTGTAAATCTCTTCTACGGAATTGCAATCATTGTGCTACCAATTGTGTCCAAACTGTATATCAGTACAAAGGCATATGGTTATGGCAGCTTATTGATTTGCTCTTCTATTGGCGGTGTCGTCGGCTCTTTTCTCGTAAGCAGAATTTCCGATGGACTAAATAGGCCTTCAAAATATACAAGCCTATGTCTGTTCCTTGCCGGAATTTCATGGATAGGAATGACTGTAGCGTTATCCAACTGTTATTGGCTTAGCTTTATATTCATTTTTATAAGCAACGGTGCAATCAGTGTGATGAATATAATTTTTGTTTCCCTTATTCAGAAAGAAATTGATGTCTCGCTGCTGGGCAGAGTCTCAACATTTACCGAAAGCATTGTATCCATTATGATTCCAATCGGGAATTTTCTGGGTGGCATTTTAGTAACGTTTTTAAGCCCCGTAATGGCAGAACTGTTATATGGTATGGCTTTAGTGTTTGGTGCACTCCCTTATTTGTTGTTAAGAAGCAACAGAAAAGATTGAAAAACAATGCCTGATTCTGCAAATTTTCCCCAAAGTAAAGCGTTGATGATACCCTGTATCATCAACGCTTTATTTCACATATACAGCGCTTTCGTCCTTAAAATAAATCGAGCAGATTCCGCGCTCTGCCAGTTCCCCAAGCGCCTCCTCCCGAAAGACGTCCACAATATAAATCGGCGCTGTCTGAAGCAAAATCTCTGCGCATCCAAGCGTTTCAGAATAGGATACCAGATTGTTGACCGCACTCTTGCAGCGGCCGTCCGCCCAATCCAGATAAACGGTCCGCATATCACCGTTTTCCAATTCATAATAATGCCTGCCATCCAAACCATTCATCGGATAATCCCGCAGATAAACAATACTTCGCGGTCCCTGATACTGCATCGTGTCCGCCTGATATACCGTCCCGTCCACGCGATTGTACAGTGCAAACGAGTATTGCGTATCACGCTCATCAAAATTCCGGATAAACCCGTCATAGCAGGAAATACTACCGGACGTATACCCGTTTGCCATCATGGTATCCGCCAGATAATCGACAATAAACGCATTCTTCATCCAATAGAAATCAATAAAATCCTCCACATCGTTCCCGGAAGCATACCTGAGATATTCCTCCGACACATACAGACAGACTTTGTTGTCTCCAAGCAGCTGCAGCGCAACGTGCCCTCTGTTCCCCACAAAGGACAGGAGCGTATCAAATCCCGCACGCAGCTTGTCATTCAATGCAGAGTCAAAATGCACAAGCTCCGAATCATCCCCGCAATAAAATATATTGTCATAAATCGCATAGACCGGTGCCAGATACAGATACCGGCTGTCATATTGCTGTACCAGTTCAAAAGCCCGGTACAGTGTCTCATCAATCTCAACCACCTCGTTCGGATGACTGTTGAGATACCGCACATTCCGTATGCCGTCAAACTCCATATCGTTGTTAAAAAGCCGGTACACGGTCTGCAACGACTCCGTATAAAGCGCTACCAACGCCTTCTTCTCCGCCGTTGCCGAGGTCTCGCCGCTGCCCAACTCATACAGAAATACAAGCTCATCACTGCCGGTTATCCCCGCGGCGCTGTCCGCCTGAATCTCCTGCCATCCTGCCGGAACCGCGAAATACGAGTGCAGGGCATAGCCAAGCGCTGCCAAGCCGATTACCAGCAGCAGCGCCATCACAAATATCTTCTGTTTTGTATGCTCCTCAGAAAGCACAATTCTCTCTACCGGCTTTGGATGCGGCAGATCTCTATTGTTACCGGAACGTCTCAAATTAAATCACCACCATCAGAAGCAGAAGCAGGAAGATTGCGAGAATCACGCCAATCGTAATGAAACCGATAACGGCGCCCTTTTTACAGGCCCTGTAATTGTGGTAATGATGGAAATGCTTAAATACAAAGGCGGCAATAATTCCCAATATCGGCAGGAAAAAGGACACTACCGCATACCAGGCACTTCCGGTATCGTGAAGCGGTGTCTTTAAAAGCTCGTCCGCCGCTTCGGAGGTCTCCTCTGAAGCCGTCTGAGCCTCTGCCTTTTCCAAGGCTGCTTTGACCAACGCTTCCTTCTCCTCCGGCGTAACAATGGTAATCGACTTTAATCTTTCGCCCTTTTCACGAATTGCTTTATATTCCTCGATTTCCTTTTTGTTACCATATACATAATGGTCATGTCCGATGCATACAAACTCCGGCTTATCCTCACTGTAGTCATGGATGGACGGGTCATAGGTGTACAGCACCTTGTTCTTCTCCAGCTTCGGATCCGGAATCGGAATCGCCGAAATCAGGGAATGGGTGTAAGGATGCAACGGGAAATCAAAGAGCTCCTCCGCATCTGCGACCTCCACAATATTACCCTTATAAATAACACCGATACGATCGGATATAAATCGAACAATGGACAGATCATGCGCAATAAACAGATAAGTAAGATCCTTTTCCTGCTGGAATTTCTTTAACAGATTCAGAACCTGCGCACGAATGGATACATCCAACGCGGAAATCGGCTCATCCGCAACTACCAGCTCCGGCTCCATAACCATTGCACGCGCCAGACCGATTCTCTGACGCTGGCCGCCCGAAAACTCATGCGGATATCTTGTCAAATGCTCCGGAAGCAGACCAACCTCCGCAATCATCTGTTCCACCTTGCGCACACGGTCCGCCTCGTTTTCAAACAGATGGAAATTATACAGACCCTCGGAAATAATGTAATCCACAGTTGCCCGCTCATTTAAAGAAGCCGCCGGATCCTGAAATACCATCTGGATATTCCGGATAACCTCTCTGTCCAGCGAATGGGAAATCTTTCCGGAAATCGGAACCCCTTTATACAGGATTTCACCATTGGACAAAGGATTCACACGGATAACCGCTCTTCCGATTGTCGTCTTGCCAGACCCGGATTCGCCTACAAGGGAAAAGGTCTCCCCCTTATAAATGTCAAAGGAAGCATTCCGAACTGCCTTTACCGCATCATCGCCTTTTCCAAATGTAATATCTATGTTTTTGATTGATAGTAATATTTCCCTGCCATTTTCGTCAACAGGACCATGCTCCGGAAAATGGGAAACACGGCGTTCGTTCTCTTTCTTTTGGTTAGCCACGACTCTCATCCTCCTATATATTAAATGATTTTAACAGCTTCTCATGAATATTTTGAATTCCCTCCGGTTTCTCAATCTTCGGAGAGCGCGGGTCTAACAGCCACGTCTTGGCATAATGGGTCTCGCTCACTTGGAACATTGGCGGTTCCGCCAGCGTGTCAATCTTGAGACAATATGGATTTCTGGGTGCAAAAGGGTCTCCCACGATACTGTTATACAGGGATGGCGGTGTACCGGTAATCGAATACAGCTTCGTATTTCTCTCCGCAAGCTGCGGCAGGGAGGACAACAGCGCCCATGTATACGGATGGCGCGGATCATAAAATACTTCCTCCACCGTACCGACCTCTACAATCTGTCCCGCGTACAATACTGCCACACGGTCGGCAATATTCGCCACCACACCCAAATCATGCGTGATAAAAACCGTGGTATAATGAAATTCCTTCTGCAAATCCTTGATCAACTGCAAAATCTGTGCCTGAATCGTAACATCAAGCGCCGTCGTAGGCTCGTCACAAATCAATATCTTCGGCTGACAGGAAAGAGCTATGGCGATAACAATTCGCTGCCGCATACCTCCGGAATACTGAAACGGATAGTCATCGTAACGCGCCGCAGCATTGGGAATGCCAACCTTTGTCATCAGCTCCAATGCGCGCGCCCTCGCCTCAAGCTCCGAGCATTTCTGATGCTTTATGATAATAGAGCTGATCTGCTTTCCGATTGTTACAATCGGATTCAGCGACGTCATAGGGTCCTGAAAAACGGTTGCGATCTTCCCGCCGCGAATCTGACTCCAATCCTTTGCATACTTTACATTGGCAAGGTTCAGGATGCAGGTGCCGTGCAGCCGCTCCGCAGTCTCATCCAGATAGCGCACCCGGAACGCAACATTGTCAAATATCGCGTTTCTCTGTGCCTCGTCCATGATATCCACGCCAAGCTGCATCGCCTTTTTAAACGCCTTCAAAAGCCCCAAAATCATTCGAATCCGTTTGCTGAATCCGTATCTTCCGACAGAGAGATAAAATTCCTTTGCCAGTATCTCATTTCTCTTAACGGTCTCCGGCGTAATTTCCGCACGGGTCTCTTTCTCGTACTTCGCACGCAGCGCCGTCATCTTTTCGTTGTACTGCTGCTGATACTTTGTATCTGCCTGAGCTGCCTTCTTCTTGTCCTCCTCCAGCTGTCTGCTGCGCTGTTCCACCTCTTTAATCTGTGCGTCCAGCGCCGCAATGCTGCGGGCAGCCTCCTTGATCTTATCCTTTTCCTTGGCCGGGTCATAGGTCTGCCTTAGATTAAAGGCCTCCGCCCGCTTAACCGCCAATTCCTTCAATTCATTGTCAATTGATTCCTTTTCCTCGCTGCTCAAGCCGATTTTCTCACGTTTCTCAGCTTCCAATGCAAGAATTTCCCGATATGTTTCGGCGCCAAATTCAAGTCTGGAAT
>CAMWYL010000152.1 GCA_947178465.1 uncultured Lachnospiraceae bacterium
GCTATACCGGTGCGGTGGTGCAGGAGAAGGATGAAATATTGCTTGATTAGGCGGCGTGCGAGGGGCATGACGAGGCCCTTGTGCAAACCCTTCTGCGCGGTGTGGCCTATGAATATTTTGTACATGAAGCGGTTGTCTGGCCGGCGGTATTTGACAAGCTGTATCAGGAGTATGCGTTGGGAGGCTTTGGCGACCGTGCCTGCGAGCTTGCAATGCTCAAGTTTGCCTCCGAGAATCCGGAGTATTTGGAGACCATACCGCACGAGACCTTGAATGCGATGGTCAAAAAGCTGCTGAAGGAGGACAGATATTTTCCGTTTTATGCAGAGCTGGCCGGCGTTGTGCCGGAGCTGCATTACTTTGAAAATATCTTTTTTGTGGAATACAGGACCCTTCCTGAGAACAGAGTGCGTATTCATTTTGCTTACGGCGATTTTGCGGATGAGCATTTTGACCTGCGCACGGAGGAAGAAAAGCAGAGTGCGGCGCTTTCGGACACCACCCGCTATGAGGTGCAGGAGATGCGGGAAATGTACGACGGCATTTATGTGAGTGTATTTCGCCTGTTTCACGGGGAGGCGCTGCAATATTACATTACGGAAATGTGTGTCACGGAAGATGATATGGTGCAGGAGTGCATTACACAGAGCGACACGATATTCGGAGACACGCAGGGTGAGGGCGGGAAGAGCGCGACGGCCCATGAAGGACGGTTTGGCATCTTGAATGATATTATGGTGAGTATCGCCATGAAGGATGAGATTACGGCAGAGCAGATGACAGAGGAGTATCTGTATCAGGACTTTTGTGCGAGAGAGCTGTTTCGGGTCTTATAAATGTATGCGGCGGCTTATGATGATTGGGGTAGACAATGTTTATAGAGAGAGCGCTGGATGAAATAACAAAAAAGAATAAAGTGGTTGTAGGCTTTGATTTGGGAAATGTCCGGTCGCAGATAAGCTATTGCAGGGCAGATCAGAGCATGCCGGATACACTCAGCCTGGTAATGGGTGAGGAGCAGTATAACATCCCTACGCTTTTGTGCAGAAAAGCAGACACGAACGGTACGCCGTCATGGCTTGTCGGAAGGGATGCTCTCAAGGCAATCGAGGAGAAACAGGGCGTGTCGGTTGAAAATCTGCTGCACCTGGTCAGGGAGAACGCCCCCGTACAGGTTGGAGAGGAGACCTTCGAGGCAGACTATCTGCTCGAGGTATATATTAGAAAAACACTTGCTATTTTATCAGCCTATGTGAGAACAGACGCGATTGGTGCGGTCGCATTCACCATGGAGGAGATGGAACCGACGCTGATGGATGTTGTGCGGGCTGTCGTGCGGCGCGTGTGCTCTGCCGGAACAGAGGTCTGGTTCCTCAGCCATGAGGACTGTTTTTTCCAATATATTATTCATCAGCCGTCGGAGATGTGGATTCATGACGTTCTCCTCTATGATTACGGAAAAGACGGTATCACAAGCCATATTTTGCAGATGAACAGAAAGACAAGCCCGGTTGCGTGCTTTATGGAGACGTCCCGTTTTCCGCAGATGCGGATTCCGGACACTGTCGGCGGGTTGGAAATCGAGAAGGAAGCCTTTTATCGGAAGCTTGACGCCATGCTCCTTGAGATTTTGCAGAAGCAGTGTGGGGAGCGCGTTGTGACCTCCGTATTTTTATTGGGCGACTGCTTTTCTAAGGATTGGTGTAAGGAATCGCTCAAATATATGTGCAAGAATCGACGGGTTTTCCAGGGAAACAATCTCTTCAGCAAAGGTGCCTGCTACGGCGCACGGGAAAGACTGTATCCTTCCACGCTTTCCACTTCATATGTCTATCTGTCGCCGGACAAGCTTCGCGCGAATATCGGAATGGAATGCGACAGGGGGCAGAAAGAAATCTATCTGCCGATACTCAATGCAGGAACGAGCTGGTATGATGCTAAGAAGGAATTTGACGTGATGCTTGTGCGGAATAATGTCATTTCGCTTACGATAACGCCGGTGGATGGCAGCAAAACACGTGTTGCGCAGATTTCGCTGGAGGGGCTGTATGTCAGAGGAAACAAGACAAACAGAATAGGGCTTCGGTTTTATATGGAAGATCCCGAGGCCGTTTACATAGAGATACAGGATAAGGGCTTCGGGGAAATCTTTCCGTCAACAGGCAGGATATGGAAGGAGTGCCTGCCGTTGGAGGCGATTTCCTAGTGTATCAAAGCTTCAAAGGGGTATTTGGATGAACAATGTATGCTTGTGCGTGGGTAATTATGCCGGAACGCCGTTTTATGTGAAATTTCTGGATGTTTCGCTGTATTCGATGGAAGAGCTGTGCTACTACTTTATGGATAAGGTGTATCTGCTTGACGATTCCATCGTTGATCCGGAGCTTGTAAACTGGATACGGAAGGAGTGCGGACTGCCGGAGCTTGCGGAGGAACTGGAGGTTTATGTCCGTAAGCGGGTGTCGGCGGCAACCTTTGTCTCCACAATCCTTGAGCGAGTCGGGATGTATGACGAAAACACCATAAGGAAGATAGAGCGTATCCTAAAGGAACAGTCAAGCCTTACCATGATAGAGCGTTACAAGCGGCAGGCGGAGTATTTTTACAGACAGGGGCGTTTTCGGCAGGCGTTTGTCATATATTCGGAGCTTTTGGAATACATTCCGGAACGTGACAACGTGGGACGGGCGTTGATGTACTATAATATGGCGTCCATATATGCGATGGATTTTGCCTATGTGCAGGCGGCGGATTATTATTATGAGTCCCATCTGCTGTATCCGGACAAGAAGACACGGCTTGCGTATATTCTGGCCTGTCGGCGCTACATGACGGATTATGCGTACGGAGCCTTCAAGAGAGAAAATCCCGATTGGGAGAAGGAGTTTGCGCAGGTGGAGGAGTTGTGTGCACAGGTGGAGGAGCGTTGGCAGACCTCCAAGGAGCGCAGGCTGCTGTCGGAGTGGCTTGACGATAAGCGCAAAGGCTCCATGGAGGCGTATTACCGCAAGGCCGGCGAGCTGATCGGGCAGCTGAAGAAGGATTATAAGAAGCAGACACAGGTATAGCCGCGGCGGAATTTGAAAGGAACAAGGGTATCGGAATGGGATTGTTTGGAAAAATCAGGCAGGTCTTTAGCAAAAAGTCGAGTGCCGTCGAGGAGGAATATTTTCCCGATTGGGAGGAAACCGGAATCCGGCGGGATGATGTGGACATGCATGACGCAAGACAGAGGGAGCAGTATGTCAAGGCCTGTCTGGAACAGATGGCAGAGGCCTCAAGGGAGCTGGATACGCTTGGAGGCGAATACAGTCTTGTGACGGCATATCTGACGGATATTGAGGAGATAGAGGCGCTGCCGGAGGAGCTTCAGGAGCAGATCAGAGGATATGCGAAAAAGATTGTCGAGATCGAGAACACGAAGGAACATATTCGGGAAAAACGCAGGATTATGACCGAGGAGGAGTATCTGCGGATGGAGCGAATTGAACAGTATATGCCGGAGGGGTATGACAAGATCAAAGAGGCCGAGGACTACCATCTGATCGTCAAAAAGGATTTGGGAAGACTTGACGGAGAGCGTCATGCCTACTATTTCAGAAAGAACGAGCTTATGACCGCACAGAGTAATATGCGGGGAATTGCGGTGATGTGCGTCTTCTCGATGCTGTTTTTGATCGTCCTTCTTGCCATTATCGGAGCAGGCTGGCAGCTTGACGTGCAGCTTGGTTATGTGATTGCGGCGCTGATTGCGGCGACAACGCTCACGCTTGTTTATGTGAAGTTCCACGACTCCCGGCGGGAGCTGCTGCGGGTGGACAAGGCGATCAACAAGCTGGTACTATTGCAGAATACGGTAAAGATCCGCTATGTGAATAACACGAATCTGTTGGAATATCTGTATGTGAAATTTGATGTGAACAGCTCTGCGGAGTTGAAAAAGCTGTGGAGCAAGTATGTTCAGGAGCTCGAGCAACGTGAGCAGGAACAACAGATGCAGCAGGATATGGAGTTTAACCAGTCCGCGCTTGTAAAGCTTCTGCGGCGCTGCAAGCTGCAAGACCCGAATATCTGGCTTCGTCAGGCACAGGCGCTCTTGGATAACAAGGAGATGGTGGAAATCCGCCATGGACTGATTATCCGCCGGCAGAAGCTCAGAAAGCAGATGGAGTACAACGCGCAGATTGCGCAGAAGGCACAGGATGAGGTAAAGGATATCGTAGATAAGTATCCTGAATATGCACAGCAGATTTTGGATTTAGTGACGGATTATGAAAAAGCGCTTGCGTAAAAACGCAGGACTTTGTATTATCATAATACAACAGCGAAAGGAGTATGGTTACGGACATGAAAGAATTTACACCGGTCAAGGAAGGAAAGGTACGTGAGGTTTATGATAACGGCGACAGCCTTATCATTGTTGCAACAGACAGGATTTCTGCTTTTGATGTTATTTTGAAGAACCAGATTACGAAGAAGGGTGCTATTTTAACGCAGATGTCGAAGTTTTGGTTCGATTACACGAAGGATGTCGTGCCAAATCATATGATGTCGACAGATGTTAAGGATATGCCCGAATTTTTCCAAAACGAGCGGTTTGACGGCAACAGTATGATGTGCCGCAAGCTGGAGATGCTTCCCATTGAGTGTATTGTCCGCGGATATATCACCGGCAGCGGCTGGGCGAGCTATCGGGAGACCGGAAAGGTCTGCGGGATTACGCTTCCCGAGGGCTTAAAGGAATCGCAGCAGCTTCCGGAGCCGATTTATACGCCGAGCACCAAGGCGGAAATCGGACTGCATGACGAGAATATTTCCTTTGAACAAAGCGTGGAGGTGTTGGAAAAGCTTTACCCGGGAAAGGGACGCGCCTATGCGGAAAAGATTAAGGACGCGACAATCGCGCTGTATAAGAAATGCGCGGAATATGCGCTCAGCAAGGGAATCATTATTGCGGATACCAAGTTTGAGTTTGGTCTGGACGAGAATGGCAATATCGTGCTGGGTGATGAGATGCTGACGCCTGACAGCTCAAGATTTTGGCCGTTGGAGGGATACGAGGCAGGAAAGGGACAGCCCTCCTTTGACAAGCAGTTTGTCAGAGACTGGCTGAAGGCGAACCCCGACAATGACAATCTGCTTCCCGAGGAGGTTGTGACAAAGACGGTAGATAAGTATAAGGAAGCGTTTGCTTTACTGACGGGTAAGGACTTTGAGTAGGCTTTTAGGGGGAGCATATCGAATGCGGGAAAAGATGGGAAGCCGGCTTGAGGAGACAGGCCTCGGAGAGGAGTGCGGCGTCTTCGGAATCTATGATTTTGACGGGGCGGATGTGGCTCCTGCGATTTACTACGGGCTTTTTGCCCTGCAGCACAGAGGGCAGGAGAGCTGCGGCATTGCCGTAAGTGATACCCGAGGTCCTAAGGGAAGCGTGAACTCCTGCAAGGGCATGGGACTTGTCAACGAGGTGTTTGAGCAGGAGCATCTGGAAGGGATGAAGGGCGATATCGGCATAGGCCATGTGCGCTATTCGACTGCCGGTGCGTCCGTCCGCGAAAACGCGCAGCCGTTGGTACTAAATTATGTAAAGGGGACGCTGGCGCTGGCCCACAACGGGAATCTGATCAATGCGGCGGAGCTTCGCCATGATTTGGAGTATACAGGGGCGATTTTCCAGACAACAATCGATTCGGAGGTCATTGCCTATCATATTGCAAGAGAGCGCCTGAACACCGATACGGTGGAGGAGGCGGTAAACAGAGCGTGCCGGAAGATTAAGGGTGCGTATTCGCTTGTGGTGATGAGTCCGCGCAAGCTGATCGGTGCGCGAGACCCATACGGCTTCAAACCGCTCTGCATCGGAAAGCGTGAGAATTGCTATATTCTGGCATCGGAGAGCTGTGCGCTGGATACGGTCGGTGCGGAATTTGTGCGAGATGTGCTTCCGGGAGAGACCGTCACCATCACGCCGGATAAGGGCGTTGTCTCCGATTTGTCAAGGGCGCTGCCAAGGCAGGAGGAGGCAAGGTGCATTTTTGAATATATTTATTTTGCAAGACCGGACAGTAATTTGGATGGCGTGAGTGTTTATGCATCGCGGATAAAAGCAGGGAGGTTTCTTGCCATGGATTCGCCTGTAGAGGCGGACCTGATCGTCGGCGTGCCGGAGTCGGGAAATGCGGCGGCGCTTGGCTATTCGTTACAATCCGGGATTCCGTATGGTACGGCTTTCGTAAAAAACGGATATGTGGGAAGAACCTTTATTAAGCCCAAGCAGAGCAGCAGGGAATCCGGCGTCAAGGTAAAGCTGAATGTCCTGAAGGAAGAAGTGAGCGGGAAGCGGATTGTTATGATTGACGATTCGATTGTGCGCGGTACAACCTCGGACCGAATTGTCAGGATGCTCCGCGACGCGGGCGCGAAGGAGGTTCATGTGCGCGTCAGCTCACCGCCGTTTCTGTGGCCCTGTTATTTTGGCACGGATGTGCCGGCAAGAGAACAGCTTATCGCGTATAACAGGACAATAGAGGAGATTCGACAGGAAATCGGCGCGAATTCATTGGGATATCTGAAGCTGGAGCGCCTTGAGGAAATGGCTGGCGGCTTGGGGATCTGCAAGGGTTGCTTTACGGGAAAATACCCGATGGAGCCGCCGACGGAGGATATTCGGGGAGAGCAGGGATAAATGCTCTTGCGGAGTGCATTTTCAGGATAGGACAGATAAACAGCGTGCGCCAAACGGGCGTGCAGAAATGAGGTAAAAATGAGTACAGACAGATACACAAGCCCGCTTTCGGAGCGTTATGCGAGCAAGGAGATGCAGTATATTTTTTCACAGGATATGAAGTTTCGGACATGGAGGCGTCTCTGGATTGCGCTTGCGGAGACGGAGATGGCGCTCGGACTCAGCGAGAACGGTAAGCCTGTCATCACGCAGGAGCAGATAGACGAGCTGAAGGCACATGCGGAGGATATCAATTATGAAGTGGCAAGAGAGCGTGAAAAGCTTGTCCGCCATGATGTGATGAGTCATGTATATGCGTATGGTACGCAGTGTCCGAAGGCGGCGGGGATTATCCATCTTGGCGCGACCTCCTGTTACGTGGGCGACAATACGGACATTATTATAATGCGGGAGGCATTAAAGCTGGTGCATAAAAAGCTTGTCAACGTGATTGATGAGCTTGCGCGGTTTGCCGACAAATACAAGAACCTTCCGACGCTTGCGTTTACACATTTCCAGCCGGCACAGCCGACGACGGTCGGGAAGCGCGCGACACTCTGGCTTCAGGAGTTTCTGATAGATTTGGAGGATTTGGAGTATGTGACGGGCAGCCTCAAGCTTCTCGGCTCCAAAGGAACGACGGGAACGCAGGCAAGCTTTCTGGAGCTTTTTGACGGCGATCAGGAAACGATTGATAAAATCGACCCGATGATTGCGGAGAAGATGGGTTTTGCGGAGTGCTATGCGGTATCCGGTCAGACCTATTCCCGCAAGGTGGATACGCGGGTGGCGAATATTCTGGCGGGCATTGCGGCAAGCGCGCACAAGATGTCCAATGATATCCGATTAATGAAGAATTTGAAGGAGATTGACGAGACGTTCGAGAAAAATCAGATTGGTACTTCCTC
>CAMWYL010000153.1 GCA_947178465.1 uncultured Lachnospiraceae bacterium
ACGCTACCCCATGCTTCCTTTCTGTAGCTACATTTAGTAGTACACTAAATGTAGCTACAGAAAGGAAGCATGGGGTAGCGTATATGGATGCCTGTGTTTAGAGCTACGGGAAGGGAGTTTTACATGGGCGGGAGAATCGTATTTGAGACATCAGGCTCGGAGCATTTGATTATGGAGTTCCTGTGGAAGGAAGGAACGGAGAAGAGCTTTGTCGAGATTATGGAGTTCCTGAACAATGAAGCGGGGAAGGATTGGAAGAAGCAGACAGTCAATACCTTCTTGAAGCGGCTCATTGACAAAGGACTGATAGCCATACAGCAGAAGGGGCGCAATCGGGTGTATTGTGCGGCGCTGACAGTGGATGAGTATGAGCAGGGTTGTGCGAAGAAATTATTGGACGATCATTACAACGGTTCGATCAACGCATTCTTATCAGCGCTTACCGGCGGAGGGAAGATAGATAAACAGTTTGCCGATGAGCTGAGAAAGCTGGTGGACTGAAATGACACTGTTACATACGATGAGCCTCGCAGGAAGCATTGCGGTGGTGATATACATGGTGTTGTATCCGTTCACAAAGCGGTATTTCCCGATGCTGTGGCATAAGATATATCTGACAATAACAACACTGTTATTTATAACACCTTTTCAATATCTCGGAATGGATTACAGAATGTGGCTCGGCAGTTTCTTGAGAAGGAAGAGTTTGTATTCGGAACAGGATGCTCTGGCGGATGTAAGCGAGCACATGATTTTCATTTATGATAATACCGTTTATTTTACGAATTTATGGGTATATATTACGTTAGCTTTCTGTTTATTGTTGAGTATCGGACTGTTAGTGGGAATGTTTCGGAATTATAAGAATGTTCGGTACGGTATAATGGAAGAAACGTATAGAGATGAGAAAGCGGAGTCGGTATTACGGTCTGTCAGTAAGACATTGCGGATCGGTACACACGCTACGGTCTACAGAGGGAAATACTTGGATACGCCCGTAACGGTCGGTCTTCTGCATCAGAAAATAATTTTGCCGGATATGGAATGGTCGGAGGAGGCACTTAGAAATATTTTCCACCATGAATTGATTCATATTCGAGCTAAAGATAATTTGGTAAAGCTGGTGGTATTGTTAGCAGTTATCCTGAATTTCTATAATCCGTTGGTTTATTATCTGCGTTACAAGTGGAATCTTATAGCTGAGATGTACTGTGATGACAAGGTAATTATGGGGAAGACCGGACAGGAAATGACGGAGTACGCGAATGTGATAATCAGTCTTGCAGAAGAACAGGATAATGATAAGTTGCCGATTGTCGGGCTGAACAGCGGTAAAAGAGCGCTGAAGGAACGAATAGAAAGGATTGGAATGATGAAAAGAACAGGAAAGAAATATGGAAAGCTCAGTGTGACATTGGGGAGTGTTGTTACTCTGGTGGCAGTGTTTGCATCTTCACTGACAGTATTGGCGTATGAGCCGAAGCAGATAGACACGCACAATCAGGACAACGAATATAGCGGTGGTGAGATTGAGCTTTTCTTTACACAGGAGGAAGAACAGGAATTTGATTTTAGCCTGAAGGAATATGAAAAATATATTGCTGCAGATAGTGTTTATGTATTTGTAGATGAAGCAGGTAATGTTTATTCTGATACAGAGGATGAAGAGACACAGCCGTATGTGATATGTAATCACAGCTATAAAAACGGAACGGTTACACAGCATACCAAGTATGCAAATGGAAGTTGCACTGTTGATAATTATTATGGGAAAAGATGTGAGAAATGCGGGTATATAGTTTATGGTGACCATATAAGTACTACTACATATGATGTATGCCCACACTAATGTGACAACAAATCCTGCTTATAAGAAAAGTGTCAAGCAAAGCATTGTATCGGACAGCCATAGAATATAACAGATAATCGACTGAAAAAAGCTGTGCAGAAATACAATGTGATACGGGAAAGCAGCTTCGCGGTATATGCTTTCTTGGAGCGACACGGATGAAAAAGCATTTATACATATCTGATAAATACCTTCGGTTGACAGGGGAATACACGTTTCAGGGTAAGATAATTTTGGTATTTTTAATATCCTCGATCACCTGCTTTGAAAGAGTCAAATTTTCTATCTGAGCGTGTATGTCCCTGTCAGCCGAAGGTATTGTATTGTCGGTACATCGAATAATCAGTTTATTCGTGTGCGATGTACTAATATGAAGTATTATTACACAAATTCTATTGAAACGCAAGCGAGTATGCTTGCGTTTTTGCAATCTGTCGGGCGCAAAACTGCAAAGCGCCTTTTGCTTCCTGTGGGTAATAAACCAAGCAGCCTGCAGAGAGGCATTTGGTGATTGCCGCGAGGGTCACAAATCTGATGTTCCGTTGCCTGTGGCGGGATTGTTAGCCTTGTAGCCGGGCCTTAACTTACGATAATTGCATTGCCTCTGTTTCCAGCTCTTTAACGGTGTCGAGAGGCAGATCAGTGACTTCTGCAATATCCTCTAAGGATATTTTCCCTGATTTTATCAGACGGATAGCGGTTTTTCTTGCGTTATCCAATGTTGCTTCCTGAGCCGCTTCATAACGCACGGATCGGATATAAGAGCGTACAATTTCCTCTTCATCATAAAAATTAATCATTACGGACATCCTTTTGATTCGTGCAGACCTGTTAGACCTGCGATAATTGCATAGCTTCTGTTATCATAAGCCGGTCGCCCAACAAAAATCCCAAATCGTTATACAGGTTATCGGTCAGTACATTTTTAATCGTAACATCCGTCAGATCCTCCTCAGTCGCGGAGTCCTCCTCGGGATGGAGCGTTCTATATAACTGTATCAGATATTTTTTCACTCGGAACAAATCAGAAAACACGCTGTCCATAACAGTATATTTGGCGATGCCGTTCTCTGTAGTGTCTTTCTGCGTTGTCTCGTCGTTCAGTGCGTTACCCCCTTGACTCCTAAAATCCGTAAAGGAAAATCAGGTACTTTTAGTATATCCTAATTATACTAAACCGCATCCGCATTTACAATCAAATCAGGTGAAATGTAAAAAATAGCACAGAAGATGTTCAAGAACAATAAAACCGGGCGAAATGTAAAAATAAAACAGAATATAAAAAATCCCTGAGAAAAGCTTCTCAGGGATTTTAATAACAATATTAGATTGCCTCGTGGAATGTACGGGAGATTACGTCTGCCTGCTGTTCCGGTGTCAACTTAATGAAGTTTACGGCATATCCTGATACACGGATTGTCAACTGAGGATAGTTCTCAGGATGCTTCTGTGCATCTAACAGCGTATCTCTGTTCAATACATTAACATTAAGGTGATGGCCGCCCTTTGTAGCATAACCATCTAATAAAGATACTAAATTATCAACCTGTGCTGCGTTGTCCATAATGATTACCTCCTAAAAATTTAAAAACTATTTATAATCGTCTAACCCCTGGTGCAGTGTCGGAACACTGCACGCAAGAGGCGTTCTGGAACAGTCTGTACATCCAAGCGTCTGTACTTCTTTTGTGGATTCCGTGTCCTCGTCAACATCTACATTGAAATGTCCGACAGCCTTGTCTCCGGAAAACCCGGCGTCAAGCTGTGCAACGAGGTCATCAATCATAGATTTCTCATCCATAAATGCACCATTCCTCTCTAAAAACAAGTTCAATTACCTGCTTAAGTCAAGTTCGATATTACCGGAAAAGACGAAGGCTTTTCCGCTCAATTACTTGCTCAAGTCAAGCTCGATGTCATTATTACTTGCTCAAATCGAGTTCAATGTCACCGGAGAAGACTTTTGCTTCCTTACCAAGTGCGTTCGGGATGATAGTGAAGGTATTGGAGATACCATCCTGTGCATCCTTGAACGGGAGCTTAGATACAGAAGACAGGGAAGCGACTGCACCATGTGTATCGCGGCCGTGCATCGGGTTTGCACCGGGAGCAAACGGCTGTCCCTTCTTACGTCCGTCAGGTGTGTTACCTGTAGCCTTACCATATGTTACATTTGAAGTAATTGTAAGGATAGAGGTTGTAGGAATACCGTTTCTGTAGGTATGATGTCTTCTTACAGCGGTCATAAACTTATGAACGATATCCTGAGCAATTAAGTCTACGCGGTCATCATCGTTACCATACTTAGGGAAGTCACCCGTTGTCTCGAAGTCAACGATAACGCCGTCTTCGTCGCGGATAGGCTTAACCTGAGCATACTTGATAGCAGATAATGAGTCAGCAACGATAGAAAGACCAGCAACACCTGTTGCGAAGTATCTCTTAACGTCTCTGTCATGGAGTGCCATCTCAGCTCTCTCATAGCAGTATTTGTCATGCATGTAGTGGATAATGTTCAGTGTGTTTACATACACATCTGCCTGCCACTCCATCATATCCATAAACTTGCTCATTACATCATCATAATCAAGAACATCGCCTGTAACAGGACGATACTTCGGTCCAACCTGCTTCTTGGTAACCTCGTCTACACCACCATTTAAAGCGTAGAGTAAGCACTTTGCAAGGTTTGCACGAGCGCCGAAGAACTGCATTTCCTTACCAACAACCATGGAAGATACGCAGCAAGCAATTGCATAGTCGTCACCATGAGTAACTCTCATAAGGTCGTCATTCTCATACTGGATAGAAGAGGTCTGGATAGACATTTTAGCGCAGTATCTCTTCCAAGCTTCCGGAAGTCTTGTAGACCAAAGAACCGTTAAGTTCGGCTCCGGGCTGGGTCCAAGGTTTGTCAAAGTATTCAGATAACGGAAGGACATCTTTGTTACCAAAGGACGTCCGTCAACGCCAACACCACCAAGAGACTCTGTTACCCATACAGGATCGCCGGCGAAAATCTGGTTATACTCCGGTGTACGAGCGAACTTGATGCAACGAAGCTTCATAATGAAGTGGTCAACGAACTCCTGAATCTGCTCCTCTGTGAAGGTACCGTTCTTCAGATCTCTCTGTGCGTAGCAATCAAGGAAGGTAGAAGTACGTCCAAGGGACATTGCAGCACCGTTCTGCTCCTTAACTGCACACAGATATCCGAAGTAAGTAGCCTGAATAGCTTCCTGTACGTTTGTAGCCGGCTTAGAAATATCGCAGCCATAAGAAGCAGCCATTTCCTTCATCATCTTAAGAGCGATCATCTGCTCGGAAATCTCTTCACGAAGACGGATGATATCATCTGTCATTACACGTCCGGTAGAATCCTTCTGAGCCTGCTTATCCTCGATCAGTCTGTCAATACCGTAAAGCGCTACTCTTCTGTAGTCGCCGATGATACGTCCACGGCCGTAAGCATCAGGAAGACCTGTAATAATGTGTGAAGAACGGCAAGCTCTCATCTCAGCGTTGTAAGCATCGAAACAGCCTGCATTGTGTGTCTTTCTGTGTGTTGAGAAGAACTCACTAACCTCAGGATCAACCTCATATCCGTTGTCAGAGCAAGCTTTCTCTGCCATTCTGATACCGCCGTAAGGCTGTAAAGAACGCTTAAAAGGCTTATCTGTCTGGAATCCGACGATTGTCTCCTTGCTCTTGTCAAGGTATCCGGGGCCATGAGAAGTAATGGTGGAGATAACCTTTGTGTCCATATCAAGTACTCCGCCGGCTTCTCTTTCCTTCTTCTGAAGGTCAAGAACCATGTCCCATAAGTCCTTTGTGTTCTGTGTAGGTCCTGCTAAGAAAGCCTCATCACCATCATAGGGTGTGAAATTCTTCTGAATGAAGTCACGTACATTAATCTCGCTTTCCCATTTGCCACCTACAAAATCTTTCCATTCTGGTCTCATTTTGCAAAGCCTCCTAAATAAATAATTTAAAATATTATGCGGCGTGATTACCGCTAGTTACTATAAGTTAGAATGTTTACCGGCAATTGCTTATCATGCAATAATAATATCTCGAAAAACACTCTATGGTTGTATTATATCCTCAATTTTGTATACACGTCAACACCAATCTTTGTACTTTTTTATGTACAGAAGAGGAAAAAATATAAAATTTTTGTTAATTATTCCAAAGGTCGTAAAGAAACGCAGAAAAGCGGCATTGGAACTCCTTAATCGGTCCGATGCGGTGATTCGACGGTAGCACTTGATTAAATAAAAAAAATATATTATAGTTAGTAATGGTTGCGAATAACGCGCCGTATTTCAGGCACAATAAAACGAAGGTGTCAGATAGTATCGTTGACATTATTTAGGAGGAGATAAAAATGGCAGAAATAACCAAGGAAATGACGATCGGTGAGATTTTGAGAACAAACCCGGATGTAGCGCCTGTCCTGATGGAGGCGGGAATGCACTGTCTGGGCTGCCCTTCCGCACAGGGAGAATCCTTAGAGGAGGCAGCTATGGTGCACGGCATGGATATTGACTCGCTGATGGAAAAGATTGCAAAGCTTGCATAGTGCAAAACAGTATGAAAGAAATACCGTGAAAAGAAAAAATTGTCGCCCGCTGAGGCGACAATTTTTATTGGAAATCCGTATCGGGTATTATACCAAAGACAGCGACTGTATTGCTCTGTCCTTTATGATTGGTTCAAAATGCTCCTCCATATAAGCCTCGCTCGCGGCACCGAACTTTTCAGGATTGCCATACTCGGAAAGCATGTTGCAGATTCGGTTGAATTCCTCGGGCGTGTGTCCTGTCTGTGTGAGGACAAGGATATAGGAGCCCTGTTTTTCGTTCTTATAAAGGGAATTAATCCCATTGTAATACTGTGCCAGAACATGTGCAAGTCGTGTCACTTGTGACAGAGAGTCGAAGGCGTATACCCGCGTCAAATCAACCGGTACCTGCGGCTTGGCGGTCTGCTTGTTCAAATCCGTCAGCGCATCCGTTGCGTTCGAAATGGCATCCGCATATTTGCCATCATGTATCTTCTTAAACAAATCAAGTACATCATCCGCACTGTCAGAAATACTCTGAAGCATCTGGTCGAGTGTGTTTCCGTTCTCTTCCTCGTCGTCCTCATGGATAGAGGGGGCGAACTTGGAAAATCTGGTATCCAGCTCCTCCGGATCTTCCACCTTTGTGATAACAAGTACAATGCACTCGGAATTCAGCGGAATTGCCTCAATCATAAGCGGTATATCTTCAGCATCAAATCCGAACTCATAGGAAGCCTGCTGCATCATGTCGCGAAACAGGTTTTTCGCTTTCTCCGTGCCGTAGGCGAGTTCACTGATTTTTAATTCGCGGTCAGCCAAATCAGCTTTGGTCAGTGTACAGCGAATCTGATGATCGTTTACTTTTTCAATTTTCATATTTATTCACATCCTCACTACTTATATTATTGATATAGTGTCCATGTTTACAGGACGCCTTTGTCCCAGACGATTGCGTCCTGCACATATCTTATACTTAGAAATCGGCTAAGTCAATACCATTCAGCCACTGTTTGCAAAAAATTTATAACTTAAAGTGTTAATTTTTACATTTCAAACGAATTTTTACATTTCAATTTGCATAATTTTCTAAAATATGTTAATAATGCTTTTGTAAGATGTTTTCGGAACAAATCCGTACAGATTGGAGGGCCGGAGCAAACATATAAAATCTTTGCGCGCTGATAGAGCGATCGAC
>CAMWYL010000154.1 GCA_947178465.1 uncultured Lachnospiraceae bacterium
GCTTAGCAATATTTTGTGCAATCTGCCTCATTGAAAAAAGAATGATACCTTTTGATACCTTAGTCCTATATGATAAAAAACGCAAGCACAGCAGCTTGCGTTCAAAGAATTTACGCTATCGCAATTTCTTATCAAATAAAAGACCGGTCATCTGTAATAAGATGACCGGTTTTGGCTTCACGATACGATTAATCAATGGTATACGGCATTAATGCAACATGACGCGCACGCTTGATTGCCACTGTAAGGGCTCTCTGATGCTTTGCACAGTTTCCGGTAATTCTTCTGGGAAGAATTTTACCTCTCTCTGACACGTATCTCTTTAACTTCGCCGTGTCCTTGTAGTCAATCACATTGTCCTTACCGCAAAATACACATACCTTTTTTCTTCTGCGAATACCGCCGCGTCTCTTCATCGGAGAGTCAGCTTTTTCAGTTTTATTAAAAGCCATGATAATGCCTCCTATTCTTAAAAATCCTAAACTCAAACAGGTACCTAGTTAAACGGCAGCTCCTCGTCGATTCCATCCGGAATGTTCATAAATCCGTCGCTTGCCGCCATTGGCGCAGCCGACTGGCTGTTGCCGCCACCAAAGCCCCCTTCGGTGTTTGCACTGCTGTTCTTACTCTCGGCAAATTCCTGTTCCTCAACAACAACTTCTGTGGTATAAACTTTCACACCATCCTTATTGGTATAGCTACCTGTCTGGATACGGCCTGTAACAGCTATCTTGATTCCCTTGCGGAAATATCTCTCCGCAAACTCTCCCGCCTTGCCGAACGCAACGCAAGGAATGAAATCCGCTGTATTCTCATCACCGTTGCGGTTAAATCTTCTGTCTACCGCAAGTGTATATCTTGCAATTGCCATCTGGTTATCTCCCTGTGTATATCGTACCTCAGGGTCTCTTGTTAAACGTCCCATTAAAATTGCTTTATTCATATAAGTTCTCCCACTATACGCCCTGCCCTGCAGGCACGTATTCTATTTCTCGTTCTGTTTAACGCACAAATATCTGATAACGTTTTCCATGAGACGTACTCTTGACTCGATCTCGCCCGGAACTGTCGGCTCACCATCAAACTGGATGAAGTAATAAAAGGCTTCTCTCATCTTAAGGATTTCGTATGCAAGCCTCTTCTTGCCCCACTCATCTACATTGGTGATTGTGCCACCATGCTTTGTGATGATCTCTTTTACCCTTTCGATGGTAGCGTTTCTTTCGTCATCTTCGAGCTTCGCGCTAACAACAACGGCTAATTCGTATTTGTTCATTTTGTTACCTCCTTTTGGTCTCTGGCCTCTTCCTACAGAAGTCCCTTCCGCAGAAGAAGCAAGGATTTATATATCACGAAAATTTATGATACCATATTTTTACTTTCTTTTCAAGGGTTTTTGCTATTTTCTGCTGATTTTTTCGTTAAAGCCTTTGTGCTCTTTTCTACCTGGCGGCGTGGCAGCATAATCTGGTGCCCGCAACCGCTGCACTTTAACCGGAAGTCCGCGCCGACACGCAGGATTTCCCATTCAAAACTCCCGCAGGGATGCTGCTTTTTCAGCCGTACAACATCTCCCACCTCATATACGAAGTCCATCCATTCTCCACCCTTTCAACCTCACGGCACAACCTTTCGCAACAGTTCAACCATGCTCATTCATAACTTATCAGTTGGTACGATTTACCAATCACCTACAGCTTGATTTGCGAAAATATCTCCCCAATACTTCCTGTCAGGACCAAATTCGCCATATGATCCTTCGGCGTGGGTGTTTTATTGATAAGCACCAGCTTATTCCCATTATAATAATCAATCAGTCCGGCCGCAGGATAAACTGCAAGCGATGTTCCTCCGATAATCAGCATATCCGCCTCACTGATCACCCGCACTGCCTCCTGCAGCGTCCTCTGGTCCAACCCTTCCTCGTACAACACGACATCCGGCTTTATTCTTCCGCCACAGGTACACAGCGGAATATCTTCTGCCTCCGCCACCGCCTGTACATCATAGAACTTATGACATTTTTCACAGTAGTTTCTGAGTACGCTGCCGTGAAGCTCCAGTACCTTTTTACTGCCGGCAAGCTGATGAAGTCCATCAATATTTTGTGTCACTACTGCCTTAAGCTTTCCCAGCTCCTCAAGCTTTGCCAACGCAAGATGTGCCGTGTTCGGCTTCACATCCGAATACAGCATTTTATCGCGATAAAATTTAAAAAATTCGCTTGTCTTTTTTAAATAAAAGCTATGGCTGATTATCGTCTCAGGCGGATAGTCATACTTTTGATGATATAACCCGTCCACACTCCGAAAATCGGGAATCCCACTCTCTGTCGATACACCGGCGCCCCCAAAAAATACAATATTGTCGCTCCCGTCAATCAGTTCCTGAAATCTCTGAATCTCATCCGCCATCCCAACACAGCTCCTTTCCACATCTGTTTTTCCTACTCACACTAATCTCAAATCTATGCGGAGAATGCCCGTGTTTCAGGCATTCTCTTAAACATTTAGTAACTCTTAGGCGGTGCTCTTTGCTGTCTTAGAGTTTCTTAATGTTTTTCTCACGCTAACTTTCATACCGCCTTTGGTTGCTAAAATCATCAATGAGAAGAATGCCCGTACTTTGGGCATTCTTCAGCGTGAGAAGGATTTGCCTTGCAAATCCTAGAACTTCTTCGCGAAATGCCCTCTGGCATGAGCGTTAGAAGTTCTTCTCACGCTACCATGTCTTATATGAAATATTCATATCTACCTTACCCTTTATGCCGGCCACGGTTCCACTCTCGGTATACTGCCAGCAGCTCACCAGATAGGGCATGTACATATAATTATCATAAAAAGCATACCACTTCTCGTAGGCTTCCAGCCGCGTCATATCAAGCAGCTTAGTAAAGCACTTGACATTCCCGTAAATCATCGGCGTATATCCTGCTGCTTTTATCGCTTCACAAAAAGCGATGGCAATATCCGTGCGCTCCTGCATCGTCAGGTTATTCGCTCTGCCGTTTGCACCGACAATCATCTCGACATCAAAAACCACCGGGTACTGAACCTCATACCCCGCAAGGTTCTCAATCACAAAGGCTGCCTCTTCCCCGGCCTCCTCGACTGTCACCGCCTGCGTAAAGAAATATATGCCCGCCTTCACGCCTGCCTCATTCGCGCCACGGATATTCTGCTCAAAAAATTCATCCAACACCAGCTTACCGGATTCATAGCCTCTCAATCCAAGCCGAATAAAGGCATACTCAATCTCGTCCTCCTTTACCGCCTGCCAGTCGATCTCACCCTGATATTTTGATACGTCAATCCCCTTGTGGGAGGTAACGACACCGTTCTCAACATACTGCATCTCGCCGTCTTCTGTCTCGACAAAGTTTTCGGGAATCAGTTCATGCTTTTTCACCTCATCCAACACGGGAGAAAATACATATTGCTCTTCATCATAATATATCAAATTTTCCGGGAAAAAGGATCGGAGCATTCTGAGCGGACTGCCATCCTCACCAAGCACCAGATCCTTCATCTTCTGCTTGATGGAAGCCTCTATCAGCTCCTCCGAAACAACCTGCTCCGGCTGCTGTGTCTGTGCCGGTTGCTGCGTCTGTTCCGGCTCCGGCTCATATGAATTGAATACCTCGACGGCATCCAACGTCCGAACGGTTTCAATTGCCTCGGAAAGCTCTCCATGAAGTCTGTTGTTTTCATTCTTTTCATTTATATAAAGCGCAGCAAATACGCCCATTCCTGTCAAAGCTGCAATAAACGCAAATGTCAACAGCGTTATAATTCTTAAAAGTGCTTTTCTTCTCTGCATTCCTTACTCCTTTTGAATCTCTGTCCTCCCATCCCGCCAAGGGAATTGTTATATTTTATCTTACACTAATAGCAGAAGGAATGCAAATGTAATAAACCGGATTCACCATTTTTCATAGGAACAGGAATTTGTCGCAATTGCCGCCCGAAGCTCCACGAAGCAGCCGCAAGCTCTGCACATTCCGTCAGCAAGATAGTTACAACCCTTACAAACAGCGAGGCGCTCCTCATAGAGCGCCTTATCTGCTTTAATGTCATCATCCAAATGCCGAATATAGGAATACAAATTTTCCATATAAGCTTCCTGATCCATTTCCCGCAAAAGACATTGCAGGCAATGCTTTTTAGAAGTCGTCTCCTCTGACATCAGATACCTCTTTTCATTTTATGCTATTTCACGCGGAACTGAATCACACTGCACGCGGGAAGCTTAAAGCTGATTCCCTCGTCTGATACCTGAAATTCCTCAAATACCGCTTCCTTTACCGTATCCGGATTCTCAAAGGTATTGTATGCATCCATCTTATTCGTAAGAATTACTGCCGTAACCGCTGTCGGCTTGCGTTCCGCAAACACAATTTCCATCTGCTCACTGTCTGCGACGGACAGATTATTGATGGTGATTGTAATCACGCCGTCCTTATCAACAGACACGGACTCCTGAAGGTTCGGAACCATATATTCCTCTTCCTCACCGATCATCCGTGTTCCCTCGATATAGCTCTCTACCAGCTCGGAGTCCTGATGATACTTGTACATATGAAACACATGGTAGGTAGGGGTGAGCAGCATCTTCGGTCCATCCGTCAAAATCACGGCCTGCAATACGTTGACCAGCTGCGCGATATTCGCCATCTTCACGCGGTCGCAATGCTTATTGAAAATATTCAGCGACAATCCCGCAACAAGCGCGTCACGCATTGTATTCTGCTGATACAAAAATCCCGGATTCGTCCCCGGCTCACAAGTAAACCACGTTCCCCACTCATCGACAATCAAACCGACTTTTTTCTTCGGATCATACTTATCCATAATCGTGCCATGATGATTAATCAATGTCTCTATGTAAAGCGCCTTCGCTAAAGTCTTATACCACACCTTATTGTCAAAGTCCGTCGCGCTGCCCTTTTTGATCCATCCTTCGGGGTGCACATAATAATGCATTGACAATCCGTCCATGAAACCATGCACATCACTGTCTTCCGGCGCATTTTCATAGCAGGTCTTTAAAACACCCTCTGTCCAATAGGTGTCATCCACGTTCGGACCGCAGCAAATCTTAAAAATGGGGTTCTTGGAATCGTAATTTCTCACATAGGTCTGGTATCTCCGGTACAGATTACCGTAATAGCTCGGCGTCATATTACCTCCACAACCCCAGTTCTCATTGCCTACACCAAAATAATCGACCTTCCATGCCTTCTCACGCCCATTCTTCTTCCGAAGCTCCGCCATCGGCGACACGCCGTCAAAGGTCATATATTCCACCCATTCAGACATTTCCTGAACCGTGCCGCTCCCCACATTGCCGTTAATATATGTCTTGCAACCGATTTGTTCACAAAGCTCAAAAAACTCATGTGTACCAAAGCTATTGTCCTCGGTAACACCGCCCCAATGCGTATTGACCATTTTCTTTCTGGTCTCCTTCGGGCCAATTCCATCCCGCCAATGATACTCGTCCGCAAAGCATCCGCCCGGCCAGCGAAGCACCGGCAGCTTTATCTCCCTGAGTGCCGCCACAACGTCATTTCTCATGCCGTTCGTATTGGGAATGTCCGAATTCTCCCCCACATAAATCCCTTCATAAATACATCTCCCAAGATGCTCGGAAAAATTACCGTAAAGCTCCGCGTTAATATGTCCCTTTTTATTCACTTCATTAATATATAATTTTGCCATCTTCCTGTTTATGCTCCTTCCAGTCTGTGTCTTCGTGCATCTAAGTGTAATTTTGTACAATTATCGATACCGGAATACCGGTCTTTCTTCTTCCCATTTAATTTTCATCAGCATGGTATGTCTGTTCGGATTATAAAGCGGGTCGCCTTCTATGACGCTCTCCTTCCTCGCATGGTAAACCAGAATATCATTCCCCTCCTCGTCAACGGTAAAGGAGTTATGCCCTGGCCCGTATATCTCCAGAAAAACATCCGATTGAAGTACCGGATACCGCTCCTTCTTCCAAGAAAGCGGATCCAACAGATCCGAATCCTCATCCGCAGTCAGCATTCCCATACAATACGGCGCACCGGTCTCACTGGCAGAGTACGTGAGGAAAATCTTTCCATTCCGCTTCAGCACTGCCGGCCCTTCATTCACCCAGAACCCGACACGCTCCCAGTCATAATCCGGCGTTGTCAACAATACCTGCACGGTCCGAAGCTTATTCGGGGAATCCATCTCCGCAATATAAAGATTGGAAATCTGTTTTCCGACACCAACCTTTTCCGCCCATACATAATACCGCTTTCCTTGGTTTTCAAATATTGTCGCATCCAGTGAGAACGCCCTAAAGGAAAACTCATCCTCCTCCGCACACTGCATCATACCAAGCTCTTTCCAGGTGCCTGTCACCGGATCCTCATCCGCACATTCCAGTACATACGGACGGATTTTCCAGATATCATCCTTCTCGCCTCCCGCGAAATAGATATACCATTTTCCATCCAGATAATGCAGTTCCGGCGCCCATATATGCTCACTCATTACTCCTGACGCATGCTTCTCCCAGATCGTTACTTCCTCCGCATCCGCAATTCCCGCTAAGGTATCCGCTCTCCGAAGCACAATTCTGTCATATGCCGGCACAGACGCGGTAAAGTAATATTTCCCGTTATGTCTGCAAATAAAGGGATCTGCCCGCTGTAAAATCCATGGTTCGTTGTATTTTAATTGTGTGCTCACTCTTAATCCCTCCCCTGCCTCATTTGTTTTTATTAAAATTAAAATATTTTAGTTGTACCTAAATTATAATTGCTTTTGCTAAATTTGCAAGAGATTTTATGTATTTATTTCCTTTTCGTAAATCTTCGTCACTTTCTACAATAAAAACTGTTCAATTTTCATGGATAGTCAATGTCTCCATAAGAACAAACGAAAAAATCCCAAGACAAATGTCTTGAGATCCCTTTCTGAAGGCGACTAACGGATTTGAACCGATGATCAGGGAGTTGCAGTCCCACGCCTTACCACTTGGCTAAGTCGCCGTATTTCATTATATGCTCTTGTATCATCCTTAATAACCTTCAATTAAAACTCCCCGAGTAGGGCTCGAACCTACAACAACTCGGTTAACAGCCGAGTGCTCTACCATTGAGCTATCGAGGAAAATGTCTTTACAAAGCAGCCATCCGAAAAGCTTCACTTCTCTTCAGTCATGCTATGCTTCTTTTCTGAGGGTGTTCCCTCAAAACCGAACACAGAAACCTTCTCTCTCCGACATTCCATCCGTATCTTCCTGACTCTTCCGCCTCTTTCAGGATAAGCCCTCGGCCTATTAGTGACATTCAGCTCAGTGCATTGCTGTACTTACACCCATGCCCTATCCACCTCGTCGTCTTCAAGGGGCCTTACCCACTTTCGTGGGGGACATCTCATCTCGGGGGGGGCTTCACGCTTAGATGCCTTCAGCGTTTATCCCTGCCGGACTCGGCTACCCTGCAATGGCGTTGGTCGCCAACAGGTACACCGGCGGTCCGTCCATCCCGGTCCTCTCGTACTAAGGACAGCTCCTCTCAGATATCCTGCGCCTGCGCCGGATAGGGACCGAACTGTCTCACGACGTTCTGA
>CAMWYL010000155.1 GCA_947178465.1 uncultured Lachnospiraceae bacterium
TGAATTGATAAGATTTTCTTGAAAGGAGTGTACCGGTTGAACCTGAAAAACAGGTGCGTCATTAAAGAAACTCAGAAAGGAAACTTGAGAAAATGAATAAAGAATTAGAAGAAACGGTATTAAAAGCAGCAGATTACACAAATCGTGAGACAGAGCGATATACCAAAAGGGTTCATTGGCTCTTATTAGCAGGGGTTGTGCTTTGGTTTGTTTCTCAGATAATAAGCCATACAAGCCTTGTCGAGAACAATGTTGTGAGTGCAATCTCTGAATTTTCCAATGGAGCAGCATGTGGAATGGTGATTTGCGGAATAATCATTACAAGTCGCTATGGGCAGAGAATAGCAGCATTTAAACAACGATTGTTAAAGAGGCAATAGAGACATCCAATTTGTCTCATTCAAAACGAACATCCGCAAAGTCACTTCAAAAAGGAAAGAGTGCCTGAACCGGACACTCTTTCTCTGCGGATAACAGGACTTGAACCTGCACGGTCTCCCACCAGAACCTAAATCTGGCGCGTCTGCCAATTCCGCCATATCCGCCTATATCATATATTCGCGCCACACAGCGCAAATCCACTATATCAAATCCGATTTTAATTGTCAACACCAAAAGCCCTTGTTCTTGGCTTCTCCACTGTATCATAGATATGTTGCGCTTTGCGGCGGGATTACTGACTCCCTTCCCAACTTACACTTACTTCCGCATTGTTTATGTTTTTCTCATATACTGCTTCAGTTGATCATAAAAATTTTCCCTTGTTCCTGCCATAATCACAACAATCAGCTTATCCTCCAAATACTGTACCGTATATGCCAATTCATAATTTGTCTTATTGTAATAAATATCATATCCATACACGCCGGATAAATCGCCGGTCTTCGCTTCACCAATCGTATGATCTTCCCTGATTTTATCAACTGCTTCCTGATACAGCAGCTTCAGCTTTTTGTCTTTGAGTTTCTTTATGAATTTAGCTGCCGGCGGAAGGAAACGCACCTCTGTCATCCTTTTTCCTCCATGCCAAAGACATCATCATATGTTTCATACCCTGACTCCGAGGATGCAGCCCGTTCTGCTTCCGCAAACATTGCCTCAACAGCAGGACGTACTTGCTTCTGTGCCTTTTTGAAACGGTCAAGCAGATCATTCCCGCTGTACCCCTGCGCAATCAAATCTGCCAATATCTGCTCTGCAAATTCTCCCCCTGTGTTTGTTTTTGCGGGACGGATAATCAGTTCATTTCCGCGCACCATGCACTCCGCTTCTGTGGAAAATCCCAACATGGTAAAAAACTTTTGCGGAATTGTTATCTGCCGTTTTGAGGAGATGCTTACTTTTTTCATTTCCATGGAAACACTGCCTTTCATCATTGTTGCCGTCATTTTCACGCCCTCCTTATCATATGCAAATCAAAGAAATAATATTCTTGGTTTCCAAGTATCCGTGTTCATTGTATGTGATTTTTTTTAACATGTCAAGTGTTTCCCCACGTCCGGAAGCAGGAAAAAGCGGTAAGCCCATTATGGCCTACCGCTTTCATCTCCCTTAATTCGAGGCGTTCAAGAATATTCCCTAATCTGAAACCTTATTCAACGTAAAATCGTCCACCGTTCCCCAGCTTCTCGCGTTACACTTTATGCGCACGCCGATGGTAAGCTTTCCATCCGTAACCTTTATCTCCGGAATGGTCGGATTCTTCCAATCCGCATAGGTCGTCATCATAAAAGGCTCTGTCTGCTCCCCGTCGCTTGTAACCGCATATAATTCCATGGAAGCATCCGACGACAAATCGCCGCCCTGCGCGTAAGCGCAAAGTCGATAGGTCCCCGGCTCCAAATCCGTAAACTCCTGCTCAATGGAAAACTCCATATCGGAATCCTCCGACCAGAAATGAAACGCAATCTCACCGGTATACGCGTCATCCTCCTTCACCTGATAATCCGTCGGATTGGTGTCGCCCGCATACGTGACCTTCCACATGGAGGTATCGCTTTCCTCAAAGCTCGGATTTCGGACAAGGTTCGTCATTATGACCTCAACATGGCCGGTAACCATCGTCCCATCCTCAAGCGTACCTGTGATTTCATAGTTTCCGCCGACATTGACGTCGATTGCGGCAAGCTGCGCCGCATCCCATGTAACAGTCGCCTCCTTATTGGCAGAACGGTCATTGTAAATCACCTCCACCGTTTCCGGAAGCTCGATTTTCTCACCGACATTCAGAGAAACGGAAATATCCGGAATCGAATCAATTGCCAAAGGCGCGGTTGAACCGGACTTTAAGTATTTGAACACATTCAGAGATTCAAGCGGGTGTCCGTCAAAATCAAACATCGCCTGATTATCCCATGAACAGCCGCCGTAATACAGCCCCGCATCCTCCGGATCATAATCCGACGCATAGCTGCTTGCCCAGCCGCTTCCGAACTCCTCCCATATGGGAGAATTGTCTTCCGTCGCCTTTCCGACCGGAATCCATACGCCCTCCCAATAGAATACGCCGATTACGCCGACTTCGTTTGCCGCAGCGCAGACGTCGCGAACCATGGATGCCTGGCCCTGCACGGTCGCAGGATACCCCTCCACCAAATCGTCTATACCGACGAAGCTGTTCCCACTGCCGTCGCCATCCTCGGAGGTATAGCAATAAGACGTCTCTGCAATCATAACCTTCTTACCGTATCTTTCCTGAAGCAGCTCGGCAACACGCTGCATATTTTTCATAGAGCCATCCCAGAACGGATAGAAAGATAATCCGAGAATGTCATAATCCAATTCCGCACTGTCCAGATTGGCCGCCAGACTGTCCAGCTGCGCTTTATCGGTAATCCTCGTATAATGAACGACAATCTGAATATCCTTTCCGTAGGCTTCCGATATTTCACGAACCCCTCGGCTTCCCGCGCGCAAAAGCTCCGTAACGTTTGCAAGCTTGGTCTCTCCGGACATTCCGTAGTTGATTTCGTTTCCAATCTGTACCATTCCGACATCTACGCCGGCATCAAGGATTTCCGTAAGGCTTTCCTTGGTAAATTCATAAAGCGCGTCGCATTTTTCCTCGCAGCTCATGCCCTCCCACGCCTTGGGCGCATGCTGTCTCTTGGGGTCTGCCCAGAAGTCGGAATAATGAAAATCAATACACACCTTCATACCGTACTTGGTCGCACGCTTTCCAAGCTCGATTGCGGTCGCGACATCATTATTTCCGCCGCCGTACCCGTTGCCGTTTTCATCATAGGGGTCATTCCATACGCGCAGACGGATGTAATTGACGCCGGCCTCCGCTAAGGTCATAAAGACATCCTGCTCTTCCCCTTCAAAATTATAGTATTTTACGCCGCTCTTCTCCTCCACAAGCACGGAAGATGCATCCATACCGCGGATAAAATCATCCGAAATATCCGGTATCGGCTCTATATAGAGTCCCCCTGCTTCCGCCCCTTCCGTCGGTAAAGCTGCAACAGTCTCGGAAGCAGCCTCCGGCTCTGCTGATGCCTGCGTTTCGGTTGACACTTCCGTCTGCACGGATGCCTGTGTCTCCGCTTCCGGCTCCGTGCTGCCTACCCCGCATCCGCACAAAGCAGCAGTGCAAAGACTGACACCGATGCATAATGCCAATAACCTTGTATGTAATCGTTTCATAATAAAAATCCTCCCTTTCCCATTTCCGTGCATCTCAATGAACCGCTTTACTTTTTTGGTCCTTTTTCCTATAATTATGGTGTTGACCTGATACCATAATTATAGAAAATTATTATGTTATACAGCAATACCGCAAAACGATTTAAGGGGTTTCATTTGTATCATATTCGGGATTGGAAAGGACGGGATAAATAATGAAAGCAGCGGAAACCGGCGGCATAATGGATATGCTTGAGGCTCTCGACAGCCTCGACTCCTCTATTAAGGTACAGAACGGCGAGAGCGACTTCGGCCGTTTTTATCACATGGACGTCCCATTTCAGCTCACGCTGGAATATTGTAACGGCTCTGCGCCCGAGGATTATGTAAATGTCGTCACGCTGTCCTTTGAGAAGTCTCTTCTGTATCAGGAATCATCTGTCACAAAGAACGTCTCCTACGCCAAAAACGCACCGCATTTCCATGACTTTTTTGAATTTGTAATTGTTTTAGAGGGAAATATTGTTCAGAAAATAGAGGGGAAGGACTATCTCTATACGGCAGGCTCCTGCTGCCTCATCAACCGCAGTCTGCGCCACGCAGAGCATTATCCCTCCCAAACCAAGGTCCTGTATATCGGTCTTTCTCCCGACTTTGTTACAGGACTCTTTGACACCGCGCAAAGCTCCTTTTTCCCGAGTGAGAAGGAATTCTGCGACAGCGATATTTACCGTTTCATCACCGCAGATTTGAAGGCACCCGGGAAGCGGGCATACCTTGACTTTATCCCCGCCTATCAGAACCATCAGCCTGCGGCACGCCTGCACACCATGGCCGAAGACATGATACAGACGCTGCTGTATCCCCAATTTGGCGCTTACTATCGGATCTGCGGACTGCTTTGCGGCTTTTTGAATTATCTGTCCTCGTCACAGCATTATCACTGTACCAATATTCGATTGGATACCGGCAGTGACTTTCTGCTGTTTTCACGTATTACCCGCCTCTTTGAGGAGAGCGACGGCCGCATGACGCGCACCGAGCTGGAGCAGTTCTTAAACTACAGCGGAGACTATCTGAACCGTATCGTCAACAAATACACGGATATGTGTCTCTACGACTACGGTATGACCTTCTGCCTGAAAAAGGTCGCGCAATGCCTGACGGAAAGCGACGAATCCATCAGTGCCATCGCTGCGAGGCTCAAGTTCACCAACCGCACGCATTTCTATGCCCTGTTTAAGGAAAAATACGGCGTCACGCCAAAAGAGTACCGGAAGCTGCACTCCTGAGTGCCGCCCATGACGGGATTATACCCACAACAAAAGCGCAGGTCCACGCCTGCGCTTGCTATTTGTTTTACAGCCTTGTCTCAACGAAAATCGCATAGATGGCTTTGATTGCATTCTCGAAATCGTTGTTCGCCACACCGATAATGATATTCAACTCGCTTGAGCCCTGGTCGATCATTCTGACATTGATGTTTGCATGTGCCAGCGCGGAGAAAATCCTTCCGGCAGTTCCTCTCTGCGCCTTCATGCCGCGCCCTACAACCGCAATCAGAGCCAAATCAGACTGAATATCAATGCTGTCCGGGCTTACCGCCTTGTTGATGCCGGAGAGAATGTTCTGCTCCTTATTCTCAAACTCGGACTGGTGCACCATCACGCTCAGCGTATCAATTCCCGACGGCATATGCTCAAAGGAAATCCCATATTCCTCAAATACCTGCAGTACCTTTCTGCCGAAGCCAACCTCCGAATTCATCATATCCTTCTCAATCGTGATGGAAGCAAAGCCCTTCTTTCCGGCAATCCCGGTAATCACATACTTTGACTTCTGGATGGTGTGTCCGACAATCCAAGTACCCTCATCCTCCGGTGCGTTGGTATTCCTGATGTTGACCGGTATCCCCGCCTTCCTTACAGGGAAAATCGCATCCTCATGGAGCACCGTCGCCCCCATATAGGAAAGCTCACGCAGCTCCGCATAGGTAATCATATCAATCCCCTGCGGGTCCTTAATAATGTGCGGGTCCGCAATCAGAAAGCCCGAAACATCCGTCCAATTCTCATATACATCCGCCTGAACCGCCTTGGCAACAATCGAACCCGTAATATCCGAACCGCCGCGGGAGAAGGTCTTGACCTTTCCGTCACCCATCGCACCGTAAAAGCCGGGAATTACCGCGTGCTCCACACCCTCAAGTCTCTTAGAGAGCAGTACATTGGTCAGCTCCGCATCAAACACGCCCGCCTCATTAAAACGGATTGCCTCTGCGGGGTCGATAAACTCATAACCCAAATAATTTGCCATAATGATACCGTTTAAGTATTCGCCACGGCTTGCCGCGTAATCACTGCCTATTTTTTTCTTAAAATTATCAATAATCCTGTCAAATTCCCCTGTGAGGTCAAGCTCCAAACCTAAACCGTCGATAATTTCCTGATACCGCTTTTCAATCTCCGTCATCTCCGCCATAAAATTATGGTCCTTTTCCGCCTGCGCGTAGCATGCGTAAAGCATATCCGTCACCTTGGTATCCTTGTCGAATCGCTTTCCCGGCGCGGAGGGAACCACAAATCTCCTGTCCTCATCCGCATGGATGATGTTCCCCACCTTTTGAAACTGCTCCGCACTGGCAAGGGAGCTTCCTCCAAATTTAACTACTTTTTTCATAATTTAACCTCCATTTAACCATAACCTGTGATAAATGAATCTTTCGCTCTAATCGCCATGATTCATCTCAAATCCTGATTTCTCTATAGTTTAATCTACTCGAATCATTCCGATTATGTTCTTAAGCTTTGCTGCTTTTTCCCTGTACTTTGCCTCTGTAAGCTCAGACGTAATAAAGCCGCTCTCGCCGGCCACTACGCCGCAAAGCATTTCCACATCCCCAAAGATGTCTCTAATCTGCGCCTCGTCCGCATCCGCAACGCGCACAAAGAACTTTCTTATCGCACCATCAATCGGAGAAATCTCAAGCTTTTCGCTGTCCCACTTGATTGCCAAATTCTTTCCAAGATGCCTTGCGCAGTCCAATACATCGGCCACAACCGCGCTGGCCGTCGCAAGTTTTCCTGCACCTTTACCATAATACATCGTGTCACCGCCCATGTTGCAGTTGACAAGAATTGCATTGAATACGCCACTCACCGCATAGAGCGGGTTCTCAGGATATACCAGAAACGGCGCTACAATCGCATAGTATTTATCTCCCTTTTTCACACTTTTCGCAAACAGCTTAATCGTGGCGCCAAGCTTTTTCGCGTATGCAAAGTCCTTATCCGTAATCGCCGTGATGCCTTCAATCATAATATCCGAGAAATCCACGTTCTTTCCATAGGCGAGAGAGGTCAAAATCGCAATCTTCCTGCCGGCGTCATGCCCGAGAATATCCGCATCCGGATTCTTCTCCGCGTAGCCCTTTTCCTGCGCCCGTTTCAACACATCGTCAAACGCCAACCCCTCATTCTCCATCTTCGTCAGAATGTAATTGGTCGTGCCGTTTAGGATTCCCGTGATGGACTGCACCTCCTCCTGTGCAAGAGATGTCCTCAGGGGACGAATAATCGGAATGCCGCCGCCGACACTTGCCTCAAATAAATAGCTGCAATGATGCGCCTTCGCAATCTGCAGCAGCTCCGGCCCGAACTTCTCTACCACGGCCTTATTGGATGTGCATACGCTTTTTCCTCTCTCCAACGCGCTCTTGGTAAAGTCATACGCGGGATGCTCCCCGCCCATCGTCTCACAGACAATCGCGACCTCCGGATCCTCCAAAATAATGTTGATATCATGCACCAGCACCTCTCGAACCGGATCATCCTCAAATTCCCGCAGATCAAGCACATATTTTACCCGAATCTCGTCCTCAAGCTTATTTTGAACCACGGCGCTGTTCCTTCTCAACACCTCAAATACGCCGCTCCCGACCGTACCATAT
>CAMWYL010000156.1 GCA_947178465.1 uncultured Lachnospiraceae bacterium
CAAAGGAATTTTATCATTCTAAGGAATACAGCATTCATCCGATCGTTGACCGTGTCGGCGGCGGTGACTCCTTTGCGGGTGGTGTTATCTGTGGTCTGTTGGACGGCAAGGATTTCAAGGCAGCGTTGGAGTTTGGTGTAGCGGCATCTGCATTGAAGCACACAATCCCGGGCGATTTTAACCTTGTATCCAGAAAAGAGGTTGAGACACTTGCAGGCGGAGATGCTTCCGGACGTGTACAGAGATAAACGTATTGGAGACGGCATTATAAGAACCGGAGAATAAGAGCGTCTGAAAGGGCGCTCCTATACTAATAAAAATTAAAAACGAATCGGAGGAAAAAAACATGGCAAATAACAATCCATTTTCACTTGAGGGCAAGGTAGCGCTGGTAACAGGCGCGTCATATGGTATCGGCTTCGCGATTGCAAAGTCTATGGCAGCAGCAGGGGCAACCATCGTATTTAACGATATTAAGCAGGAGCTTGTAGACAAGGGTCTTGCAGCATATAAGGAAGAGGGAATCGACGCGCACGGTTATGTATGTGACGTTACAAACGAAGATGCAGTGAATGAGTTGGTTGCAAAGATTGAGAAGGAAGTCGGTGTGATCGATATCCTTGTAAATAATGCAGGTATTATTAAGAGAATTCCGATGTGCGAGATGACAGCGGCAGAGTTCAGACAGGTTATCGACGTTGACCTGAACGCACCGTTTATCGTATCAAAGGCAGTTATTCCTTCCATGATCAAGAAAGGACACGGAAAGATTATCAACATCTGCTCTATGATGTCTGAGCTTGGCCGTGAGACCGTATCCGCATATGCGGCAGCAAAGGGCGGTTTGAAGATGCTTACAAGAAATATCTGTGCAGAGTACGGTGATCAGAACATTCAGTGTAACGGTATCGGACCGGGCTATATCGAGACACCGCAGACAGCACCGCTTCGTGAGAAGCAGGCTGACGGAAGCAGACATCCGTTTGACTCCTTCATCGTGAACAGAACACCGGCAGGAAGATGGTTACAGCCGGAAGAGCTTGGCGGACCTGCAGTATTCCTTGCTTCTGATGCATCAAACGGCGTAAACGGACATATCCTTTACGTTGACGGCGGTATCCTTGCTTATATCGGAAAGCAGCCGAAATAAAAAAACAAAAAGAAAATCTAAAGCGGCACAGAACGCCGCTTAAGATTTTCTAAGTTTTGTTTAAAAGAATGCCTGCGGCATTCTTTGTATGGAGCAGTGACATTCTGTAGATGGAATGTCAGGTATTTGGATGCATGGTAAAGAATGAATCATAGGGATATGGAGGTAAACATGAACGAGGTATTAGAGAAAATCAGTAAAATCGGTATTGTGCCGGTAGTTGTATTAGATGATGCAAAGGATGCGAAGCCTTTGGCAGAAGCATTGGTTAAGGGCGGACTTCCCTGTGCAGAGGTTACCTTCCGTACAGCGGCGGCAGAGGAGTCTATCCGGATTATGGCGAGCGAGTTCCCGGAGATGTTGGTTGGTGCAGGTACCGTACTTACGACAGAGCAGGTTGACCGCGCAGTTAATGCGGGCGCGAAGTTTATCGTCAGCCCGGGCTTGAATCCGAAGATTGTAAAGTATTGTATCGACAAGGGCGTTCCCGTAACACCCGGTACGGCGAATCCTTCCGATGTAGAAGCTGCGATTGAGCTGGGTCTTGATGTTGTAAAGTTCTTCCCCGCAGAGGCAGCAGGCGGATTAAATATGATTAAGTCTATGGCAGCTCCATATACACAGATGAAGTTTATGCCGACAGGCGGCATCAGCGCAAAGAACATCTGTGAGTATCTTGCATTTGATAAGATTATTGCGTGCGGCGGCTCCTGGATGGTAAAGAAGGATCTGGTTGCGGCAGGAAAGTATGACGAGATTCAGGCATTGACAGAGGAAGCAGTGCGGACAATGCTTGGTTTTGAGCTTCGCCATGTCGGTGTAAACTGTGAGGATGAGAGCGCTGCGGATGCGGTTGCTTCAAGATATGACGAGCTGTTCGGTTTTACGAAGAAGGTTGGAAACAGCTCCATCTTCGCGGGAATCGAAGTTGAGGCAATGAAGAAGATTGGACGCGGCGCGAACGGTCACATTGCAATCGGCACAAACAGCGTAGCGCGTGCGAAGAATTATCTGGAGTCCGTAAAGGGCGTGAAGTTCATTGAGGATACTGCGGTTGTCAAGAACGGCAAACTGACGGCAATTTATCTGGATGAGGAAATCGGCGGATTTGCGATTCATCTCGTACAGAAATAAGTATTTTTCGGATTGCGAAAATAAAAGAGGCATCACTTTTGCGGTGGTGCCTTTTGGCTTCCGAGGCGATAGGAAAGGCGTGATTGCGGTATGAGATACAAGATTAACATGATTACGGAGGATGACGGCTGGATTGCCATTGATACGGACGGCTGGGGCTCTGAGCCGATACGGGCGCTTGTGGCGAGTGTGGCGGAGGAGCTTGACGGCGAGGTGGTACAGCCCTATGAGGGCGACGCACAGTTTTTGATAAAGGGCGACCCGTACAAGCTCCTGTTTCAATATGATGATGTCTTTGGAACGGTTGTCATTTTGAATGACATGAAGGACAGGGAGGCCGTTGTCGCGTTGCTGGAGCGTCATTTTGCGCTACTGAAAGAAAAGTAGTACGCCTGTGCCGGCGTTACCTGCGGCGTCGGCTTGCGAGATATGGAAAGGATAGGATAGGAGGAAAGAGTATGACAGATAATAATTGTTCTTATTGTGTTGAGGGAGAGCTGGTAGCAAAATTCGGAATAAAAATCTGTGAGCTGGAGGCTTCAAAGGTATATTTGTTTAAGGAGCAGAGCCATAAGGGACGGGTAATCGTTGCGAGCAAGCATCATGTAAGCGAAATGACGGAGCTTTCCAAGGAGGAGCGCGCGGCATTTATCGAGGATGTGAACCATGTGGCGGAGGCGATTCACAAGGCATTTTCTCCGGATAAAGTAAATTACGGTGCGTATGGTGACACGGGACACCATCTGCATTTTCATCTGGTGCCGAAGTATAAGGATGAATTTGAGTGGGGCGGCACCTTTGCGATGGACCCCAAGCAGAAGACACTGAGCGATGCGGAATATGACGCGCTGATTGCGGAGCTGAAGAAATATCTGTAATGCAGGGAACGGATAACAAGGGGCTTACTTACAAAGTCCGATTCGGCAGGGGAGCCATTCAACCGGCTCCCCCGGTCCGTGAATCTGACGGGAAAATTCGATTACCTCATCAAAGGTATTTGCCATGTGCCGGCTCTGTTGCATTTCTTCCTGCAAAATCCCATAATATTTTCTGTTGAAGACAGGCTTACGATTATGCTGTTTTCTTTTGAAAAATAAGTAAGTATCATAAAAATAACGGGCATCTGACAGCCGTGCAAATCTGCCGTCATTGGCAAGTTCTTTGCCAAGCAAACGATGGATGTCCCTTATTAACCGGGCGGATTTTTCTTCGTCCAATTCCCAGACAGCTTTGTACAGATCGCGTTCCTTTTGAGGAATGTAGTCGTTTTGAAAATAGCATGTATCCAATCGGGGATGGATTCCTCCGAAACAGTTGCTGACGGACACCATTGTGCCTTTTCTGTTAAGATAATGCGGGATTTGAATAATCTTACAGATATAGTAGCCGATAATTTTAAACATAATATTTCCTACCATTCCGGAAAGCAGTGGAGTAATCATATATCCATAATATCACCAGGAGCAAGGTGATCCCAATCCCCGTTAAGCATTTTTTCCAACGCCTGATAGGTAATTCTCTTCGGGATGATTTTGTGTCTGAAGGCACAGGTATCGGATACAGGGAAAATACTTATTGTTTGTGATTTTGAGTGAAAGCATATTTTAAGGATATCCGTACAGAGTTCCGTGTCCTGAAAGCCTGAAACGGCGGCCCTTAGCTGTTCCATAAAGTCCTTATTATGCTTTGCCGCTAATATGAAATCAAAGGTCATAATCATATTGATCTCCCATTTTTATGCTTTGTCATATTAATCCCCATGCCGCCTTCGGCAACTCAAACAGAAATGAAAAACGCTGTCTTTTGCGTTTTTCCTGTGTGAAATTTATTACATCTTATGCAGTGTTTTTTACTGCCTTAGATGTATTTTTCACACTAACCCCCATGCTGCCTCCCGGCAGCACAAATCATCAATGGGAAGAACGCCGTATTTTAGGCGTTCTTCAGTGTGGAAAGAACTTCTAAGTTGTTTTTTTCATTGCTTTCATTTCTACCCATACAGGCTTATATCCGGCGTTTATGGCAACCCGTTTCGATGCAATATTAGACCATGCAGTTCCATAGTAGGGTATTTTATTTCTTTTTAAAACTTCATTTGAAATAATTTTGACAATATCAGTTGCAACATGCTGTTTTCGCTTTTCCGGTACCACATCAACACCGATTTGCCAGATGTGATCGGTATCGTTACTTGCAGCAGCCACCCCCAGTATTTCATTATGCTCATATGCCGCTACGGCAAGCATATCCCTACGGTCGCTGTCTTGCGAATATCCCAGTGCCATGTGAAATCGATGGTCATTATACAGTTTTTTTATGGCAGCGCCTTCTAAAATCTCTATATCAAACGCCGGTGTTACCCGGCAAATCTCATTTCCGGTTAACAGGTAAAATTCCTCGATTTCACTTATGATTCCGCCATATTTCTTTAGTTCATTCTCCAGGATATTAAGAGGCATGTCAAAACACCTGAAACCATCCATATTTTCTATGTACTTAGCCATGAATGCTTCCAATTCTTCATCAACGGCAGCTACGGTACCTTTTCCGAAACATGCCATAAAAAATAGCAAGTCATTGTTGATGTTACGTCTTTTTAAAGGATTATGACGTAGTATTTTGACGCTGTTGGTACTCTTGTCAAAATCTTCCTTTGCACAATTTGTATCAATTGCCAGTTGCTCTTTTAAGGTCGAAATCATTTCTTTTTCCCTTCTATTGTAAATCTTTACTTATGCACTTAGCATAGGATGCGCGTCCCGCCTGTTTTGTATCCACATGGCGAAATCCGGCTTCGTAATATATTCTTTCAGCTGTTTCCCCGTCAGGCCACAGAAAACAATTTTCTGTTTGGTTAATCCTGCAATATTCCACAAAGCTATTTATTAATGCTCTTCCCACACCAATGTTTCTGTGTTCTTTGGAAACAAGCAGATAGTCAACTCTGCATACATCATCACGAACATGTGCATATGTCATGCCAACAGGTTTTCCGTTATAATAAGCGACAAAAAACAGAGTATTGCTATTGTCCAATGATTTTTTCGCTACGGCGATTTCCCAGGGCTCTCCGGCTTTTTCAAAAATTTCCGTTCCATAGTTCTCCTGCCATTCTGAAATTTTCTGAACGGTAATTTCCGTATTCGGCGTGATCGTGTTTTGTTCGGATAAAACCATATACCTTTGGGATTCTGACCAGCTTTCAAATCCATAATCCGTAAGAATATTTTTGATGTCTTCAAAATATCCTTCGTCAGAAATGGATTGATATATAACCGGTTTTATCCCTTTCTGAATATAGAACTTTACGATATCGTCAAGTACCTGATTCAAGTCACTTATTCTGTTTTTAAAGATTACTGCATGATTGGAATCATAAGAACCCTTATTGCCTTCGTTATAAAACAGAAAGCCGTATTCACGTTCTTCCCAAAATGTTATTTCTCTGGGGAATAAGTCTTCTTCTTTATATATTTTTTCTAAATGCATATCAATCCCTCACCACCAAATTCGCCGCTTTTTAATATTTAGATTATACCACTCAGATATGAAGTTTTCCAGTATTATCACACCTTCTGCTGAAGGCAATGGTAGGCAAGAGAGCAAAAGAACATTGCGATTCAAGTTGCCACGATATGCGAAAAGGACAATATTTGCAAAGATTTTCGATGTGCTCAGTCTGCGATAGTTGCGCTCCTGATTTTATCAAGACGCTGTATGTTTGTCAATTTGTTTATCAAAAGTGTCAATGGAAACGCGGTGCAGTAGGATTGACAGTGTGGGATGCCGCAGGATATACTTATAGCAAACAAATATCAAGGGTGAGGAAAACATTAAGCAACTCTAAGGCAGCAAAGAATGCCGCCTAAGAGTTACTTAATGTTTAAGAGAATGCCTGGCGAATAAATTCGCCATGCATTCTCCACACCAATTTGAGATTCCGCAGAGCGGAATCATGGAGGTTAGGGTGGAATAAGATGGCGACAATAAAAGAAATTGCGGAGATTGTGGGCGTTTCCAGCGCGGCGGTATCACGGGTGCTCAATTATGACGAGGGGATTTCCGTCAGCAGTGAGACACGGGAGGCGATTTTTGCGGCAGCGGAAAAAATCGGATATAAGAAGCGGATCATATATCCCAAAATCGAGAAGGTTGCATTTCTGTATTGGATTTCGGAGGGCGAGGAGCTGGAGGATGTCTATTATCAATCCATTTATAAGGAACTGATAAAGCAGGCCAAGACAGTCAATATTGAGCTTACGGTCATTACGAAGGCGGAGGGCTTGGTGGCTGTCAGCACGGATATCAATGCATTTCTGGCGGTTGGCCGGTTCGGGAAGAAGGAGCTGGACAAGCTTTATAAGCTCTGTAAAAGGGGCGTGTTTATTGACTCTTCGCCGGATGAGAAGCGGTTTGACGCGGTGCGGCCGAATATGGACTCCTTTGTGACGCAGATGGTGGATTATTTTATGGAGAGAGGGAACAGGACGATAGGCTTTCTTGGCGGCACGGACAGAGATATTGATACCGGTGAGCCGATAATGGATATTCGGG
This sequence comes from uncultured Lachnospiraceae bacterium, assembly GCA_947178465.1. GTDB lineage: Bacteria > Bacillota > Clostridia > Lachnospirales > Lachnospiraceae > COE1. The sequence continues at coordinate 6,839 of CAMWYL010000156.1, forward strand.
AATGGTCCTTCCGTCAGAGTGCGCAATATTATAAATGTCTGGAGGAGAAGTACATCTTTATAGCGGACGCGTTTTCCGTAAAGGAGGGGTATCGGATTGGAAAAGAGCTGGTGGCGAAGGGGACGGTGCCATCGGCGCTTTGTCTGGCAAGCGATACCCTGGCGGTCGGTCTGCTCCAGGCACTGAATGAAGAGGGGATAGCGATACCGGAGGAGGTATCGGTGTTCAGTATCAATGACGTGAATGTTGCGCAGTATGTATCGCCTCCATTGACAACCTTCCATATTGATGTCCCTGTTATCTGTGCGTCTGCACTGGATTTGGTCCGGGACAGGGTGTTAAATGGAAGGAAAGTTACAAAGGCGGTGTTTGTCAATGGGACGCCGGTATTTCGGAAGAGCTGCCGGAAGTGAATGAAAACAGGGGATTGGAGTATTATTCATTCTTTTTAAAAAGCGTAATTCCGTCAGCCTCCTGCCGGAAGCTGTGGAACATTACCCAGTCCAACCCGGATTTGCCAAAGACCTCTACTGCCGCATCAAGCACAGCCTTCAAATCCCAAGCGATAAAATCAAGGTAGCCGTAATAAATCCCGGTAGCCCCGCCAATATAGGTAAAGCTGTCCGGACCGGCGGCATTTTCTATCATTGCTGCTGAAGCGTCGCGAAAATCCAAAATCTGCGCGCCTCGGTCGCTGCCTTCAAAACCATATAAT